>NZ_LSIZ01000082.1:0-521 GCF_001556505.1 Streptococcus sp. CCH8-H5
TGCTGAGAAATCGGCGAGCGTTTCAAGTTCATTAAGTGAGTCCTTGAAGACCAGCGTTTCACAAAGTGAATCCGCTTCAACAAGTGCGTCTTCGAGTACTGTGAAGTCAGCGAGTATCTCAAGTTCCTTGAGTGAGTCCTTGAAGACTAGCGTTTCACAAAGTCAATCTGCATCAACAAGTGCGTCTTTGAGTACCGTGAAATCAGCGAGTGTCTCAAGTTCTTTGAGTGAGTCCTTGAAGACAAGTCTCTCACAAAGTGAATCCGCTTCAACAAGTGCGTCTTTAAGTACCGTGAAATCAGCAAGTGTCTCAAGTTCCTTGAGTGAGTCCTTGAAGACGAGCGTTTCGCAAAGTGAATCAGCATCAGCGAGTGCGTCTTTGAGTACTGTGAAATCAGCGAGTGTCTCAAGTTCCTTGAGTGAGTCCTTGAAGACCAGCGTTTCACAAAGTCAGTCAGCATCAACGAGTGCGTCTTTGAGTGCTGAGAAATCGGCGAGCGTTTCAAGTTCATTAAGTGAGT
>NZ_LSIZ01000083.1:0-224 GCF_001556505.1 Streptococcus sp. CCH8-H5
GTGTCAGAAACACCAGTGGTCACCTCTGAAGGGGCTTCAACAGAAACAGTCTCTGAAAAACCAAGCTCTGAAGTCACAAGCACAGCTAGTTCGGAAGCAGCTAATTCTGAAACTACACATTCTGAGGTAAGTGCAACGACTAGTGAGAGTGTTACAACTGAGAATTCGTCACCAACAACTAGTGATACTGATACCCCTAATTCTCAAGTTCCCTCTGCTGAAAA
>NZ_LSIZ01000084.1:0-703 GCF_001556505.1 Streptococcus sp. CCH8-H5
CCCATAATACCAGCCAGCGCCTAAAGACGCTGGCTTTCACTTTGTTCAAGCCTTATTGCTTTTGACTCGTCACAAGCCTCTCAAAGAGGCATTCGCATTACTTACCATTATCCCTAAAGGGATTTTCATATTCTTTAACGCTTAATTTGTCCAAAACGATATCATGCTTCTCTTGTTCCTGGATATATTTCTTAATTGTGGCTTCATTAAGTCCTACCGTACTTACATAATATCCTTCTGCCCAAAAATGTCTGTTCCCAAATTTATATTTTAAATTGGCGTGTTTATCAAACATCATTAAGGCACTTTTACCTTTTAAATATCCCTTAAAACTAGCTACACTCATTCGTGGTGGAATACTTACTAACATATGGACATGATCTGGCATTAAGTGGCCTTCTATTATTTCAACGCCTTTATATTGGCATAGTCTGTGAAAAATCTCTCCCAGACTACTCCTATATTGATTATAGATTATTTTTCGTCTATACTTAGGTATAAATACAATGTGGTACTTACACATCCATTTTGTATGTGATAAACTGTGACCTTTTTGCGCCATAGTCTCAACTCATTTCGTTTTACAATTGGCTTGAACACCTATATTGTAACTCGTTTAGAGTGTTTTTGTTATGACGGTATAACCTTCGATGCGCACCCGCATAGCGGGTGGTTTATTTGTTTCGCACCTTCGGAGCGAAAC
>NZ_LSIZ01000085.1:0-496 GCF_001556505.1 Streptococcus sp. CCH8-H5
CTACTGATTGGATGTTGTCCTTGTTAGCTGCGTCAAATTTAGTTGTATCCAACCACACTTGGTAAACAAGTTTATCACCACGTTTAACTGACTTCGTATTGATGTTTTCTGCCTCGTTGTTATCAGTTTTATCAACGTAAGGATTAGCTTCTGTTTCAGTGTATTTGTTTGTTAACTCTGAATCATCATCAAGAAGTTTGTTATCTGTGATTGAATATTTCTCTGTATTCAATACATATTTCTCTGGTTGGAACTTAGGCTCAGTTGGAGGTGTTACTACGTTGTTGAACTCTTTATCAGCGATATCACCAACAGTTGCCACAAGAACTTTAGCTGTACCGTCGTGAGAAACAGTTACTGTTACATTCGCTTTCATTGTATCGTATGTAACGGTTGCGTCTGTTCCTTTAACTTCTTCTACTGTGTAGTTGTGAACACCCGCTTGTTCTTTCTTGAATTCGATAGCTGAGAACTTAACGTTTCCATCTGCATCGTT
>NZ_LSIZ01000086.1:0-224 GCF_001556505.1 Streptococcus sp. CCH8-H5
AGTTGTGTCGATAACTTGTGTGTTTTCTGCATCGCCAAGTGACTTAGTGAAGCCATCTTTAAGAGTTGCAGTAATCACACCGTTGTTAACAGTGATATCGAATTTAGCTGTAACATCATCACCTGTCACTGAATCGTAGGCTTTAATCTTAGTAGCGTCAAGATCCAACTTAGTTTCATCGTAGTCATCTGAGATTCCTACTGATTGGATGTTGTCCTTGTTAG
>NZ_LSIZ01000087.1:0-253 GCF_001556505.1 Streptococcus sp. CCH8-H5
AAATGGCGCGAGACGGAATCGAACCGCCGACACATGGAGCTTCAATCCATTGCTCTACCAACTGAGCTACCGAGCCATATTGCGGGAGCAGGATTTGAACCTACGACCTTCGGGTTATGAGCCCGACGAGCTACCTAGCTGCTCCATCCCGCGTTAATTATAAGGAGGATGTGGGATTCGAACCCACGCACGCTTTTACACGCCTGACGGTTTTCAAGACCGTTCCCTTCAGCCGGACTTGGGTAATCCTCCA
>NZ_LSIZ01000088.1:0-18800 GCF_001556505.1 Streptococcus sp. CCH8-H5
ATCATAACCCTGCACTTGGTTTCTTATTCAGTTCTCAAAGGTCTTTGTCTCTCTTGAGACAACTCCTATATTCTAGCAAATCCAGAATAACTTGTCAACACTTTTTTTGAAGTTTTTTTCACTTCTCGTGTTGGCTGTCTCTCGCGAAACAGCTTATTTATAATATCATCTCTGACCTGTCTTGTCAATAACTTGTGTTGATTTTAATTTTCTTTTTTTATAATACTTTTTAATAGTAATTCTTCTCTCGATTTATCTAAAAAAAGAAGAGTAAAACTCCTTACTCTTCTTCATCTTTATTTTTATTTTCAATTCTTTCTTTGACTTCGTCGTAAGATAGGGCATGGTTATCTTCTTCTGAATCTCCAAGAGAATCCTCCGGCATCTTACCAGTCTCAAAAATCGACTTGATTTGTGCAGCATCAAGTGTTTCATACTTAAGCAAAGCTTCTGCAATGAGAGCATGTGTTTCTCGGTTTGCATTGATAATTTCAGCTGCTTTGTCATGTGCCTCAACTAAAAGTGATCGAATTTCTTCGTCAATAAGTTGAGCTGTATGAGCTGAGTAAGACTTATCTGTCGTAAATTGTCCTGGATTCATCGCATGATTACCTTCATATTGGACTGGTCCAAGTTTTTCGCTCATACCATATTCAGTAACCATTGCACGTGCTAACTGTGTTGCTTGCTCAAAGTCATTTGAAGCGCCTGAGGTTTGAACGTTGAAAATAATTTCTTCTGCAACACGTCCACCCATAAGTCCTGCCAATTGTTCTTTTAGCTCATCTTTAGATGACAACATCTGATCCTCTTTTGGTAGAGAAATCATATAACCACCTGCGCGACCTCGTGGAACAATAGTAACCTTGTGAACATCACGAGCGCTAGAAAGTGTTAAACCAACAATTGTATGTCCTGCTTCATGGTAAGCCACAACTTTACGTTCGTGTTCTGAAACTTGGCGGTCTTTCTTAGATGGTCCAGCAATAACACGATCCTCTGCTTCGTCGATATCACTAGCATCAATTCTAGTCTTACTACGTCGTGCAGCAACTAGGGCTGCTTCATTCAAGACATTCTCTAAGTCAGCTCCAACAAAACCTGGAGTTTGTTGAGCAACAACTTTAAGGTCAACATCTTCAGCCAATGGTTTATTCTTGGCATGGACTTTCAAGATAGCTTCTCGGCCTTTTACATCTGGGCGACCAACAAGAACTTTACGGTCAAAACGTCCTGGACGTAGGAGGGCTGGATCAAGAACATCACTGCGGTTGGTTGCAGCAATGACAATGATATTCTCATTTCCATCAAAACCATCCATTTCTATCAACAGTTGGTTAAGGGTTTGTTCACGTTCGTCGTTACCGCCGCCCATTCCAGTACCACGACGACGGCCAACCGCATCGATTTCATCAATAAAGATAATAGCACGTTCGGCCTTCTTAGCGTCTTCAAAAAGACTACGAACACGACTTGCTCCGACACCGACAAACATCTCTACGAAATCAGAACCTGAGATACTAAAGAAAGGAACATCTGCTTCACCAGCAACAGCTTTAGCAAGCAGTGTTTTACCTGTCCCTGGAGGGCCTTCAAGGAGAACACCCTTAGGGATACGTGCACCAAGTGCTTTATATTTACGTGGATTTTTGAGGAAATCTACGACTTCTACAAGTTCTTCTTTTTCTTCTTCCGCACCAGCCACATCTGTGAAACGAACTTTAATATTCTCTTTTGATTGAGTCTTAGCACGGTTGCGGCCAAAATTCATAGCACCACGGTTACCGCCTTGATTCATCATGAAAAGGAAGAAAATAGCAATCCCAATCAAAGGTAGGTAACTAAAAAGATATGAAATCCAAGCACCACTTGAACTTTCACGTATCATTTTAACATTAACATCAGCTGCTTCTGATGCTGATTGCAATGCCTGCATGGTTGTTTCATTCTGAAGCACAGTTGACGTAAAGCTACGTGTCTCTGATGATGCACCACCTAAAAATGGTAGACTAAGGTCAGTATCAACCTTCTCAGCCTTTTTGTAGCTACCTTTAACTTCAATGATACTACCGTCTGGCTGATAAGTGATAGATTTTACCTTACCATCTTCAATTTTCTTAACCAACTGTGTGTAAGACAATTGTTGACTTGGGCTTTGGCTTCCTCCTGCAAAGTATTGTACTCCGGTTACAACCGCAATAATAACTATGATGTAGAGAAAAGCGTTCCGTAAGAAGCCATTATTATTTTTATTATTCATAAATTAATTAGACCTTTACTTATTTTGTATAAATTTCTTCTTTTAGGACACCGACATAAGGGAGGTTACGGTATTTTTCATCATAGTCTAGTCCGAAACCAACGATAAATTCATTAGGGACATCATAACATACGTAATCTGCCTCAATATCAACAACACGACCCTCTGGTTTATCAAAAAGAGTTGCGATTTTGACTGAATTGGCTTTACGGTACTTGAACATATCTCGAAGATAAAGGAGCGTACGACCTGTATCAATGATATCTTCAATAAAGATGATGTCTCGTCCTTCAACATTAGTGTCAACATCTTTAAGAATCTTTACTTCACCACTGCTGACAGTTCCGCCACCATAACTTGAAACGACCATAAAGTCCATCTCAATATGGGTGTCGATATGTTTGATAAGTTCTGCCATAAATGGAACAGCACCTTTCAAAACACAGACTAGAAGAGGATTTTTCTCCGCATAATCCTCTGTCAGTTGTTGTCCTAGTTCTTTAGTTTTAGCTACGATATCCTCTTGGGAAAAGAGGACTTTTTTAATGTCTTTTTCTAACATTTGGGTTCCCTTTCTCGAAGTCAATATTCTGTTATTATACCACTTTTACTTCAATCATCGTTATTTGAACATGGTATTTGATTAGAAATTCCTATAAATGACTACAGTGCCATAAAGTATAGCATTTTCAGGTCTTTTTTTCAAATAGAGACGCCCAGCAACATAAAGAAAAATAATATGACCATCTTGTTCTCCTACAATGGCTTTTTGACGATCCTTCTCTAAAATCTTATTGTCTATAAACAGTCGTCTTAATTTTTTATGGTGACTACCAAGGTCAATCTTATCGCCTTCTTTTCTATGACGAATCACTATTGGGGCATCTGACCAAATACTAATAGCATCTGTGTTAGAAACGTCATTGAATTCTGAAAAAGTCAAGGTATAAGCCTCAAACTCAACAGATTTTCCAAATTCTAAGAGACAAGGAGGCGATAAAGAAATAGACGCTTCTTTCCTTATCAAGAAATATGTCTGTGTTTTTACTAGTTCATAACCATTTTTTAGGGGCATCTTTCCTGAAGCGTTTTTCCTTAGATAACTTATCAATTGATTAAATTGGCCTTTAGAAAGCTGTAAATCAGGAAAGGAGTCTAAATAATTCTGAAGAAGAAAGAGCTGGACAGCATCTGACTGTTGCTGAAAAACAGATAAATCAGTGATACTAATATCCTTTGTTAACTCTCCTAGAGCTTGCTCCATAAGACCAATCTCCTCGGCTAAAAGACAAAGGTGCTCCTTAATTTTAGGATTTTCCTGAGATAAAGTAGGAAGATAGGACAGTCTGATGCGATTCCGAAGGTAGGCTAGTGAAGTATTACTCCTATCCTCAAAATGGAAAGTTACGGGAAGCTGAGCTTTCGTAAGATGCAAAAAGGGACGAATAATCTGACCAGTGCCAAATGGTCTGATAGCTGAAATTCCTGTCAGGTGTCTTAAACGACTTCCTCTCAATAGTCTCATAAAAATTGTCTCTGCCTGATCATCTGCATGATGGGCTGTTACAAGAGCAGAGTAATCATAAGCTTTCATGACCTGCTTAAAAAACTCATAGCGAAAGGTACGGGCAGCATTTTCTGAAAACTTTCCTGAGAATGCACTATAGTGAAAAGGGACCTTATGTTCCTCTGCCCAATGGCGTAAATACGCTTCTTCATGCTCCGACTCTTGTCGTTGTTTATGATTAACGTGAGCAATCCCCAACTGAATATCCAAATCTTTTTGATGGTTATACAAAAAGTGCAGCAAACTCATAGAGTCTGCTCCACCTGATACTGCTACTAAAATTTTCTTGTGCCGGTTAAAATAACCCTTGGCTTGCATCATTTGCAACAATTTTTGTGTCATTATTTCAAAATTCCATAAACATCATCTGCAATTGAGGTGATTTTGTCATAGCCTTCTTTATCCGTAAAAATCGATAAAATAAAGGGAGAATCTGCATAAACAATAGCGACATCATGTTTAAAGTCGTAGGCATCCCCTATTTTATGTGCAACAGGGACATCAATGTTTTTGGAAATACGTTCGCCATCATAGTCCGTGCTTGAAAGATAATTGATAATATCTCCATTTTGTCTATAAACAGCCTCCATCAAAGTACCTGCGGCTCTAGCAGTCAACTCCTTTTTATCCATATTCCACGAGGTCGCTGCGGCTTTATCTACTGATTTTTGGAAGGCTTTATCATACTGATTGGCTACATAATAACCTAATATATTTGTCGCTACATTATCTGAGTTTTGGGCTACAGCCTTCAACAGATTTTCTAAGCTATAATTTTTATCATCAGGCATCTTACTAATCTTTCCAGAACCATCTGGATCATAAGCACCTGGAAAACCATTCACAGCAGAGGTATATTGATACTCATCTGATAATGCTAATTTCTCTTGAGACAGACGTTCCTGTGCATAGTAGAGTACACCAAGCTTCGCTACGCTAGCTGCATACATGCTTTTTTCGTCATTGATAGCAGCTACTCGGTTCGTATCAAGCTGTTTAACATAAACTGAAATGCGCTCTTGATTGTTATACTTCTCATTAAGGACTTTTTGAACAGACTCGATGCGATTATCAGTCGTTGACAAATCAGAAGCGTTAATCCACCCCTCTCCGTCTACCAAATAGTAGGTCCCTGCATGCGTCTGAGCTGCTTGGCTAACCTTAATAGGTTTGAAACTAGCGAGTTTAGAGTCAGCTTTTTCGGTTCCTAACACGTAAGGTTCTTTGTATACCGTTAAACCATCTTTAGTCCAGAAGGTCATATCTACTGGTTTTTGATTATAGATACTATCATCCACAATTGATTTCTGACTAGCGGCTACATAATCACCATCTTGAAGTTGGAAAACAGGTTCACCTTTTGCATTCCAAAAAATAGCAGAAATCGATAGTTTGGTATCCGCTTGGATACTGGTTTTAAATTCGGTTAATTCCTTGTTCTTATAAGTTAGGATATTTGTTATCGTTCTTGGATTTTTAGGAATCTGTTTAAATTGAGTCAAACTAGCTGTAGTATTTTGAGTTAATTTTTGGACCTGTTTTGGGGTCAGAGTTAGCTCCTTCTCCATAGGAAGTAGGACTAGAGGGCTAGAAGATACAAGCACAACAGTTGCAGCTATTAAGAGCTTTTTCATGCTTGTTTCTTCACCTCCTCTTTCCTCGGTAATTCCGTTTTAAGTTGCTGATTTTTTTCTGATAGTTCCTCTAACTTGGCTTCTGAATAGGTTAAAAAAGTTTCTACAGTTTTTAGTAAATCTTTCATTAGGGTAATAAGCTTGGTACAGGATAGATAGACTCCCCTTCACGTGAATAATAGTACTTAGCACGCGCATATTTCTCGGCGAAAGCATCATCCTTAAGTTTCTTAGCCAAATCCTTTCGTTCCTTTGTCTGATCTGACAATTTATCATAGTCTTTCTGAAGCGACAAAACTTCCTTCTCTTGCTGCTTGATATTCATATAGGTCTCAACCAGATTGTAGGTTGGCAAGATGAAGAGTAAAACAACCACAAAGAGAATCCACCCCATAAAGCGATTCCTTTGCTCATGTTCGGCACGCTCTAATCGTTGCTCTTGATTGGCATTATCAATGTAATCGTTCGTAAGCTGTACAATATTAGGCTTCTTGCTCATCTGCTTCAATCCTTGTTTCACTTATAATCTCGTACATTTTTGCCGCATCTTCTTTTTTCGTACTATCTTTCATTTCTAGAACACGGACAGTCAAGAGTTTATTTCCAAAACGAACTTCCACTTGGTCACCAATTTTTAAATCTGTAGATGACTTAGCGAGTACACCATTTACTTTTATACGCCCTTTATCAGCCACTTCTTTAGCAACTGGACGGCGTTTGATAATTCGTGATACTTTTAAATATTTGTCTAATCTCAATGTTACTGTTTCCTTTTCGTTAGGATATCTCTTCTATGATAGCATTTTTTTGAGAAAATAGGGGACTAAAGCCTTTTCAAGTACAAAAATAAGAGGATCGACACTAGTCGACCCTCTCAGGAGATTTATGAAAAAGAAAAGTTTTAGGATGTTTTATAGTATAGAGAGACTTACTTAAACTTTCCTTAAGCTTCTTTTTTTTCTTTACGTTCTTTGATTTCCATAAATTTCTGACCAAAAATCTTTAATTCTTCAAGAATTTCATAGTCTTTCTTGTTACGAACATCAAAAGTAATCTCTACTTTCCCCTGGTTATCACTGATTTTTGCTTTTAAATGCGTTTTAGAGATGGCTTCGAAATAATCTTGAGTCAAGAAGAATTTGAGAGAGGCTTTTTCGAAACGAACAGTGATAGTATCGTTCTTACGCTCAACTAATTCTGCAAAGGCAGCATCCAAATAGGCCTTAACCAGACCAATCTCAATGAGATAGGCAACTTGGTCTGGATATTCTCCAAAGCGGTCAATAAGCTCATCTTGAAGGTCTTGATAATCTTTCTGATTCTCAATTTCTCGAATACGCTTATAAATTTCAATTTTTTGGCGCTCGTCAGAAATATAGTCAGAAGGGAGATAAGCATCAATCTGAAGATTGAACTCTGCATTTCCTTTACGTCGAACTTGAGTTTTACCTTGACGTTTATTAATAGCCTCTTCCAAGAGTTGCGAGTACATCTCAAACCCGACTGAGTCGATGAAACCACTTTGAGAAGCACCAAGAATGTTCCCTGCACCACGAATTGATAAATCACGCATGGCAATTTTGAAACCTGATCCCAGCTCTGTAAAGCCTTTAATAGCATCCAATCGCTTCTCAGAGACCTCCGTCAACACTTTGTCAGGACGATACATGAGATAGGCGTAAGCAATTCGATTACTACGTCCCACACGACCTCTCAACTGATAAAGGGTAGATAAGCCCATATGATCTGCATTCTCAATGAAGAGAGTATTAACGTTGGAGATATCAATCCCTGTCTCGATAATGGTCGTTGCTACCAATACATCGTAATCACCATTCAAGAAATCCAAGAGGGTATTCTCCAACATAACCTCACTCATCTGACCATGAACAAATCCGATACGTGCTTCAGAGACTAGCTCATGTAATTCAGAAACTTTTTGATCAATGGTTTCAACACGATTATAAACATAAAAAATCTGACCACCTCGGTCCATCTCTCTTAATATCGCTTCTCGAATAAGACCAGGATTGGTTTCCATAACATAAGTTTGAACTGGATAACGGTTGGTAGGTGCTGTCTCAATAATCGACAAATCACGAATACCTAACATAGACATATGAAGCGTACGAGGAATAGGTGTCGCAGTTAGAGTAAGGACATCAACCTTAGCTTTCAACTCCTTAAGTTTCTCTTTATGCTTCACGCCAAAACGTTGTTCTTCATCAATTACTAGCAAGCCTAAGTCAGAAAACTTAACATCTTTAGACAGTAGGCGGTGGGTACCAATAATAATATCAATACGCCCTTTAGCTAGATTTTCAATAGTCTCATTCTGCTCTTTTTTACTTCTAAAACGACTGAGTTCATCTACTTCAACGGCATGATTTTCAAAACGCTCTTTAAAATTCAAATAGTGCTGATGGGCAAGAACCGTTGTAGGAACTAAGATAGCAACTTGCTTTCCATCATTGACTGCCTTGAAGGCGGCACGCATAGCTACCTCTGTCTTACCAAAACCAACATCACCAACCAAGAGACGATCCATGGGTTTGTCTGACTCCATGTCTGCCTTAATTTCCTTGATAGAACGCAATTGATCCTCTGTCTCAGCATAGGCGAAATCATCTTCGAAATCTCTTTGATTATCATCATCTGGTGAAAAAGCAAAACCTTTAAGTTGACTACGCTCAGCGTAAAGTTTTAAGAGATCATCAGCAATATCCTCTACTTGCTTACTTACTTTTTGTTTAGTCTTTTGGAAACGCCCATCATTGAGTTTATTAATTTTAGGCTCTTTCCCGTCCGCTGACACATACTTAGAGAGACTCTCAATCTGCTCAACAGGTAGAGAAATTGTTGCAGCATCCTGATATTGGATGGTCAAGTAGTCACGATGCACCCCTTTAATCTCAATAGTCTCAATACCTTTAAATTGTCCGATACCATGAGTCTGGTGTACAACATAATCACCTTTTTCAAGCTCATTGTAATCTTTTAGACGCTCAGCATTGGAAACGTGACTGGCACGCGCACGACGTTTTACTTTTTTATGGAAAATCTCACGTTCAGTGACCAGAACAAGCTTTTCATCAGCAAAGTAAAAACCATTGGATAAGTTTCCTAGAACTAATTGAGGCTTATGAGGAATCAAATTTCCAAAACTACTAAGTGGTAAATCTAAATCATATTCTTCCAAGGTTTCCTTCAAAGATTTGAGTTGCTTTTCAGACCCCACTTGTAAAATAACTGTAGCCTTATTCTTGGTATAGCGATGTATTTCATCAACTAGAAGTGGAAACTGGTTAAAGAACTCCTGCATTGGGTATTGCGTAAATTGATACAACTTATCAAATTTAAGATTTCCCAAGCCCTTATGAAAATTCGAAAAGAAACTAGCTGGCTGATAGTTACGTAAAGTCTTAAATGAATCCACTAAGTAATTTAGATGACTCAGAGACTTGCCTTGGTGAAGATCCTCAGTTAAAAGATTAGCCACCTCCAATTCAAGACGTCCATGGCGGTCCACTATCTTTTGAAAATCATCAATGAATACAGGAGTTCCTTTGGGAAGGTAGTCAAATAAGGTATAAGCCTTATCATAAAAGAGAGACAAAAACTTACGTAAATCTTTATGACGGTATCCATCAATCGTAACCGACAGAACTTCCTCAAGGTAAGCCTTATGAGGACCTTCTGCCTTCGAGACCGCACTTTCTAGGGCCTTCTCAGCACGCTGGTAATCCTCTCTTGTTAAGATAATATCATCTGCTGGTGATACGATAACATGCTCTAAATTGTCTAAAGATTTCTGACTATCGCTATCAAACTGACGAATGCCATCAATCTCGTCTCCAAAAAATTCTAAACGGTAGGGGAGCTCTGAAGTCAGTTCATAAATATCTAAAATATCGCCCCTCCGACTAAACTCACCAGGTGAGAGAACCTGTTCTACTCTTTGGTATCCAATATGAGTCAGATGCTTACTGAGAGCCTCTAAATCATGTTCCTCCCCTGGTGTTAAGTCAATGCGAGAGTCTTTATAAACCTTAGGGTTAGGCAAATGTAACTTAGTACCAACTAAACTCGTGACCAAAACCCCACTGGCCTCTTTATCCATTAAAAAATTAAGACTTTCAAGACGAGAATGGGTCTTTTCTGGAGAAGCGAAGATAAACTCTGCAGCTACTACATCATCTGCAAAAAAAGAATAAACCTTATCCTCTCCTAAGATAGCTGACAAATCTCCTGTCAGTTGCTCAGCTTCATTTTGTGTTGAAGTAACGATTAAAATCTTAGGAACTTGCTCAGAAAGAGCGGATGCCATGACAACTGCCTTGCTGGAACCAGAAAATCCCATGACCAACTGCCTACTCAATAGGGTTACTTTATCACGCCACTCAAGCAATTGATGATTCTTCTCAAAAAGATCTAATAGAGTATTAGCCATTATAACGCCTCATAGTATCTTCGAAATCATTGGTTTTCAGGTAATGATTGAGGGCTGCCTCCACCTTGTCTAAAGTCAGTAAAATTGTGGCATAGTCGTCTTCACTAAATTTTCCAAGGACATGATTAACGACCGTCATTCCTTTCTGTGGGCGGCCAATACCAATTTTTATACGGTCAAATTCTTGAGTGCCAGTTTCAGCAATGATAGATTTAATACCATTATGACCACCCGCTGAACCTTTTTGACGAAAGCGCAATTTCCCAACTTCCATATCTAAGTCATCGTAAATGACGATAAAATCCTCCATGGGAATATTGTAATAAGCTAGTAATGCTCTAACAGCTAGACCTGATAGATTCATAAAGGTTGTTGGTTTCACAAAATAAACCTTCTCACCGTTTAAAAAGGTCGAAGCCACTTCAGCCTTAAAGGTCCTTTCTTCAGAAAAAGTTAATCCCAGTTCCTTAGCCATTAGGTCAATAGCCATAAAACCAACATTGTGACGTGTCTCATGGTATTTTGAACCAGGATTTCCCAAGCCAACTACTAATTTTGTCATTATTTCTCCTCTTTGATAAACAGCAAAAGGACTGAAAAATACTTTTCAGCCTTGTGCACTATTTTTATTTTCTAAACGTTGAAACGGAATTCCATGATGTCGCCATCTTGGACAACGTATTCTTTTCCTTCTTCACGAAGGCGACCAGCTTCCTTAACAGCTTTCTCAGAACCATATTTAATGAGATCATCGTAAGACATGGTTACGGCACGGATAAAGCCTTTCTCGAAGTCAGAGTGGATAATTCCGGCTGCCTGTGGTGCCTTGATACCGCGTTTAAAGGTCCAAGCACGTACTTCTTTCTCACCAGCAGTAAAGTAAGTTCCAAGACCAAGCAAGTGATAGGCTGCGCGTGTCAGTTTATCAACTCCTGATTCTGTCAAACCAAGGTCTTCCAAGAACATTTCTTTGTCTTCATCATCCAATTCAGAAATTTCTTCCTCAACACGTGCCGAGATAACAACTACTTCTGCATTTTCAGTCGCTGCAAACTCGCGAATTTGTTTGACATAATCAATATCATCAGGATTTGCGACTTGGTCTTCATCAACATTAGCCACATAAAGTACTGGTTTTGTTGTTAAGAGGAAGAGTCCCTTAACAATTTTTTGCTCTTCCTCAGTAAAATCAATCGTACGTGCAGACTTACCATCTTCTAGAACGGGTTTAATCTTTTGAAGAATATTAAACTCTGCTAAAGAATCTTTATCTTTTTGTGTACGTGCAATTTTTTCGACACGCGCATAACGTTTGTTAATTGATTCAAGGTCAGCCAAAATCAATTCTAGATTGATTGTATCAATATCAGCCATCGGATCTACAAAGGCATCCTCACGCCCTTGTTCACGCATAACGTTTTCATCATCGAAAGCACGAACGACATGGACAATCGCATCTACTTCACGAATGTTCGCCAAGAACTTATTTCCAAGACCTTCACCCTTTGATGCTCCTTTTACGATACCCGCAATATCTGTGAACTCAAATGTGGTTGGAACTGTCTTTTTAGGGGTAATAAGTTCAGTCAGTTTCGTCAAACGCTCATCCGGTACCTCAACCATACCGACGTTTGGATCAATTGTTGCGAAAGGATAGTTAGCAGCTTCCGCACCCGCTTTTGTAATTGCATTGAAAAGAGTTGATTTACCAACGTTTGGCAAACCAACGATACCTGCTGTTAAAGCCATTAATTTATTTCTCCATAAAAAAGTAATTCAGTTAATTATAACACAAAAATTGTTAAAAATAGGCAACTTCCCTTTGAGAACCAGAAAAAGGAAAGCAAGGCAAAGAATGCTATAAAAAAGATGATTATGAACTATAGAAAGTTTTTATATTGCTAGTGAACTGATTTTCTGAACATAAAACTCTCGTTATATAGTTTCTCCAACATCTGTTATAAAACCTTCTTAAGTTTCTTCTCGAAATCATGACGACTCATCATGACCACATGATCACAATTCGTACAACGAATCTTAATGTCAGCTCCAAGACGGATTACTTCCCATTCATTAGCTTTTTTTCCTGTTGCTTTGATAGTACAAGCATGTGGTTTTTTCATTTCAACTAAACTTCCAATTTGGTACATAAACTCCCTTTCTAGTAAAAAAGTTATCCACAGTGGATAACTTTTTCGATTTTAGTTTGTTCTTACAGGTGTAATCAATTGAATAAAATTCTCACTGTCATCTGCTGGCGTCAATGTAAATGGACGTACTGGTGAAATGAAACGTACACGGACAGTCTCACTCTTAAGAGCTTTCAAAGCATCTATTAGGTAGGTTGGATTGAAACTAATGACCAAATCACTACCTGAAACATCTTGCACGTCAATATCCTCATTCACCTTTCCGACTTCTGGCGAATTAACATGGGCACTGACACTACCATTAATGATTTCGAGTTTAACGGTACCACTTTGACTAGCATTAGAAATCAAATATGAACGTTCCATAGCAGAACGAAGGCTAGCTGTCTCAAAAACAACTTCTGTTTCAAATGAATCGGACAAGAGACGATTAGTGTCTGGATAATTTCCTTCAAGTAAACGTGTATAGAAAGAAATTGTTTCACTACGGAATAGAATTTGATTTGCTGAGAAGAAGACCTCTAAGTTTTCAATATCATCGCTAAAGACTGCTGACAATTCTTTAAGTGAGCGACTTGGGATTACAACATCAAAGTTATCTGCAGAATGCTCCAGAACAAGTTGACGTTGGCTCATTCGGTGAGAGTCAGTTGCTACAGCTTTTAGATCTTTATGATTTGAAAGAACAAAATGAACTCCGGTTAAAATTGGACGACTTTCTTGTGTGCTTGCTGCAAATGAAGTTTCAGCAATGATAGATTTTAAAACTTTTGTGTCCATGAGTAATGGTGTCAAGCTATCAACTTCCTGAATACGGGGATATTGTTCAACATCTTTCCCTTTTAAAGTAATCTCTGATTTACCACTCTTTAGTAAAACTTGGTATTGTTCGATTTCTTCAAAAGTAAGGGTAACATCAGGCAAGCTTGAGACAACATTAATGAAAAAGTTTGCTTCCAAAAGGATACTACCTGGCTGTGTAATTAATAGACCTGCATTTTCTTCCGAAACTGAGATACTATTTTCAATTGAGATTTGTCCATTTGATCCTGTCAAATAGATACCATCACTGGTAACTTCGATTTTAATCGTCGATAGAATTGGGATAGCATTTTTAGAAGAAATAGCACGGCGAGTCGTATGAAGTGCTTGTAAGAAATAAGCTTTATTAATCGCAAATTGAATCATGATGCTCCTTTATTTTTATTAGTATTATTTTAGTAGTAGTAGTAGGTCTTGTGGACACTGTGCATAAGTCTACAAAACATAGTTTTATCAAGGCTTTGAACTTGTGCACAGCCTGTGGAAAAGTTTGAATGATTTTTAATAGTTATCCACAAGTGTCATTTTATCTTGTTTTTGATGGTATCAATTTCAATGCGTAAACTGTCATCTTGGGCAATCATATTTTTGATTTTATTGTATGCGTGTAAGACAGTTGAGTGGTCTCTTCCGCCAAATTCTTTTCCAATTTTTGGAAGGGAGTTATCAGTCATTTCACGCGCAAGATACATGGCTACCTGACGTGCCAAGACAATATTTTGTGTTCGTTTAGTTGCCTTAATTTCTTTTACAGTGACATTATAAAATTTCCCTACCTCAGTTTGGATATCCTCAATCGGAATAAGAGTTAACTTAGGACCATCCATTTTACGTGCACGAATAGCTTCAGCAGCTACCTCAACTGTGATAGTATCTAACTGGCGAACATTGGCAACTAAGCTAATATCTTTTAAGGCCCCCTCCAAGTCACGGACATTTGAATCAAATTGGCCAGCTAAATACTCAATTGTTTCAGGAGGAAAATGATAATCATAGTCCATAATCTTATTAGTAAGAATGGCCACTCGCGTTTCAAAGTCAGGTGGTGTGATATTGACGGTTAACCCCCATTTAAAGCGCGTGACAAGACGCTCTTCCATCTCGTTCAATTGATCTGGATTACGGTCGCTAGTCAGGACAATTTGTTTATTATTATTGTGAAGGACATTGAAAGTATTGAAGAATTCCTCTTGAGTGGCTTGCGTTGATTTTTTAGCCAATGATTGAATATCGTCAATTAAGAGAACGTCCAGATGACGATATTTAAGTTTTAGTTCGTCCATTTTATCTAAACGGATATGTACAACAAATTCATTAATGAAATTCTCTGCAGTGATGTATTTAATGCGTGCTTGAGGATTATCATGTAAGACCTTGTTTCCAATGGCATTGAGCAAGTGAGTTTTCCCGAGACCAGGTCCTCCGTAAATAAATAGAGGGTTATAAGTAGCTCCTGGTGAATCAGCTACAGCTAAAGATGCAGCAACTGACCAACGATTTTCATCCCCTTGGATAAAATTATCAAAGGTATACTTACTATTTAAGTCTGAGTCCAATGTAGGAAGAGCAGGGGTCTGCTGTTCCTTTTTATTACCAAAGTTATTATTTGCTACAGTTGGATTTGCCTCGTTTATGAGTGCTTCGTCAAAGACGTACTCAACTTTTATTTCACTATTATAGGCTTCAAAACCAGCCATCAAAATGAAAGATTGCATATTCTTTTCCCAGAATAGCTTTTTGACTTCTTCAAGCAGAATTGTAGCAACGTTATTTTGAACTTTGATGAGCTTGGTATCTAGGACATAATAATCAAAAGTGGCTTGTGTTAGTTCCTCTTTGGCCAGCTCTAAGAGCTTATTCCAAAAAAAATGCTCTTTTTCGGTCATTCCATCAATTCTCCTTCTTTATTCTTGTTCTCTGATTCTATCATAAAACAAAAAAGTTTTCCACAGGTCAGAAGATAAAAGTTTCTCTAGTTATCCACAGATGGAAAAAGACAATTCACATTGTGCACAAGAGTTATCCACAAGTTGTGAATAAAAAAAGAAACCCTCTAAAATAAAGGGAGAGCAACATTTTTATGATGTGGATAAGTTTGTTTCTTTTTTCTCATCAATTCACAGGTCAAATTAGCTTGTTGATAATTCTGTTAAAATCTTCTTCCGTCGAAAAGTGGATCTGAATAGTTCCAGAGTGATTTTTGTGATAACGAAGAGTAACGGGGAGACCAAGTGATTTTTCTAGTTCTTTTTCTTTATCCTTTATGTGAATATCTTTTTTTGATTTTTGTTTTTTAGGAAGTTCTTGAAGTCTTTTTTCCAGAGTACGAACGGACCATTTTTCAGTAAGCACCTGATGATAGATAGTTAATTGCTTTTGGGTATCCTCAACAGATAAAAGCGCTCTAGCATGTCCTTGACTCAGTTTGCCATTTTCGATACTTGTCTGTATCTCTTTGGGAAGTTGGAGGAGTCTGAGAGCGTTACTGATATAGGGCCTGGATTTCCCCATAGCTTTTGCCAGTTCCTCGTGACTGTAAGCTAACTCATTAATTAAACTACGATAGGCCTTTGCTTCTTCAATAGGATTGAGATTCGAGCGTTGTAAATTTTCAATAATAGCTTGTTTACGACTCTCTTGATCTGAGACTTCCTTTACGACTGCAGGGATTTCTGTCATTCCCAGACGTTTACAGGCACGTAAACGTCTTTCCCCAGCAATTAGTTCATAACCAATAATGTCCGATTTTCGGACAATGATTGGCTGTATCAGTCCATTTTCAGCGATTGATTGGCTCAGTTCTGCTAATTCTTCATCAGAGAATTCTATACGAGGTTGAAAAGGATTTGGGTAGATTTCACTAATAGATAAAGCTTTGAGTTGTTCTTGCATGTTATTCCTTTCCAAAAAAGACCTTTACATTATTGTAAAGGTCTTTTGACAGATTTGTCAATGACTTAGTCAGATAAGTCTTCTGTAGATTTTGTTAATTTAAGTTCTTCAGTTTTCTTCTCTTTACCACGATAGAAGGTTACCTTGATTGTATCTCCGATACTATGGCTGTAAAGATTGGTTTGAATATCAGTTTTTGAGCTGATTTCCTTACCGTCAATTTCAGTAATAACATCATTTTCTTGAAGTTTACCATCAGCTGGCATACCTTTTTGAACGCTACCGACAACAACTCCAGATTTAACTTCATCTGGTAAATCTAATTTAGAAGTTGCACTGCTAGAAAGGCTATTAAGATCGGCCATTGAGATTCCTAGGGCTGGGCGTGTAACTTTACCGTCTTTTTCCAATTGATTAATGATTTCGACAACATCGTTTGATGGAATGGCGAATCCCATACCTTCAACGGCACTACCAGCGACTGCTGACGTTGATGAAATCTTACTTGAGTTAATACCGATAACTTGTCCTTCAATATTGACTAAGGCACCACCAGAGTTACCAGGGTTAATGGCAGCATCTGTTTGGATAGCATTTGTTGAGACAGTTTCACCATTGTCGTTTTGCATAGTTACGGTACGGCTAAGGCTAGATACGATTCCCTCTGTTACTGAGTTGGCGTATTCGGTACCAAGTGGGCTACCGATAGCAATTGCCTTTTCACCAACTGTGAGGGAGTTTGAATCTGCAAATTCTGCGACGGTTTTTATTTTATCTGAAGAAACTTTGACAACTGCTAGGTCAGAGTAAGTATCTTTACCAACGAGTTCACCAGTAATTTTTGATCCATCTGAAAGCATGATTTCAAGTTTTTTAGCACCATCAACAACGTGGTTGTTGGTTACGATGTAGGCCTCTTTCCCATCTTTTTTATAGATAACACCGGAACCTTCACCAGCGACTTGCAATCCATCAGAATCTTTTGATTTGTCTTGGCTAGAATCAGAACTATCATCTCCACCAAAAATACGACCATAAAGTTCATTTAGGGAATCTGAAGATGAGCCTTCTTGGTAATTGATGACAGAAACAACGGCATTTTGTACTTTCTTAACGGCCTTAGTTGTATCTGTTGTATTGTTGTATACGGTCTTAGCTGTTTTAACACCTGTATCTGTTGTATTGGTAAAAGATACCCCTGCTGCTGTTAATAGGATAAAGGCACCTAGTAGACCACCTAGTAAGCCAATAACAAGCATTGCAATTGGCGCTACTATTTTTTTCCAGTTAAATTTTTTCACGTTTAGTCCTCCTTTTTGATAAACATATCAAAGTAAGCTTAATTATATCATAAAGTGATTTTAAAAAACAGTTATCAACAGTCTGTGGATAAGTTTCAAAAAGTGTAGATAAAAAGCGATTTTATAAGGATAACTATAGATGCTTGACACGAAAAAGGTGTGGATAAGGTGTTAAAAGATTGTGGATATGTGCTATAATAAGCCTATGAAAGTTAAATTGATTACCGTTGGAAAACTGAAAGAAAAATATTTGAAAGATGGCATTGCGGAGTATGTCAAACGACTAGGACGCTTCACAAAATTTGAATCTATAGAATTAACGGATGAAAAGACGCCAGATAATGCAAGTGAAGCTGAAAATAAAGCTATCCTAGACAAAGAAGGACAGCGTATCTTGGCTAAAGTAGGTGATCGTGATTATGTCATTGCCTTAGCTATTGAAGGAAAACAATTTCCCTCGGAACAATTTGCTAAAGAGTTAGAGCAAGTGACCCTTAGAGGCTATTCAGATATTACTTTTATTATAGGGGGCAGTTTGGGACTCTCTCCAACAGTAAAAAAGAGAGCTAATCGATTGATGAGTTTTGGTCTCTTAACATTCCCTCATCAGCTTATGCGCCTTGTATTAGTAGAACAAATTTATCGTGCATTCATGATTCAGCAGGGAAGTCCTTATCATAAGTAGAAAAAAGGAAACAGACATGTTCAGAATGAAAAAACGCTCCTATCGTGTTTTTGAAGGATTACGAGTAGCAACTCTAGTTAGTTATATAGGAGGCTTCATTGATGCCTATACTTACAATACTCAAGACGGTCGATTTGCAAGTATCCAGACAGGCAATCTCCTCTATTTGGTCATTCACCTTGTTGAGGGGCATATTGCAAGAGCTTTTAGCTATGTAATACCTATTTTTTTCTTTGTTTTAGGTCAGTTTTTTGTTTTTTTTGTTAAGAAGTGGCTCATTAACCATAAGTGGGGATGGCATTTGCAAGCGATTAGACTTGCCCTTCTCTTGATGACTATTCTTGCAATTATTACACCATACGTTGATTCTACTATTACGATTGCAGGCTTGGCATTCTTCGCCTCTCTTCAAGTAGGTATTTTTAAGCGAGTCAGAGGTGTAAATTATGCTTCCTTTATGATGACTGGTAATATTACTAATACTTCTTTAACCATTGCTAGGGCTATTGACGAGGGTGATGCCAAAGTGCTTAAACAAGCTTCTTATACAACTGTTATCATCTTTACATTTATGGTAGGAGTCGCAGCCTCAACTTGGTTTGCTCAATATTTACATGAATACAGCCTATATACGACTTTGCTTCCCTTGTTTGTTTTAAATTATTTCTTATTTATCGAGGCAAAAGAAAAACGCAACTAGAGATTCTAGATTGCGTTTTTTTATCTGATCCCAGCAGGATTCGAACCTGCGACCGTTCGCTTAGAAGGCGAATGCTCTATCCAGCTGAGCTATGGGACCAATAACTCTATTAGTTTACAAAATATATAGCAACATGTCAATACTTTGTAAAAGCAAGATAAAAACTAACGTAAAATTCGAATAAATTTAGCAAAATTTAATATTTTTTTTGAAAAAAAGTATAGACAAAATCGAATACTCTGATATAATAATAAGAGTATTAACGAGATAAAAATCTCAGAACTTGGTCCGTTGGTCAAGGGGTTAAGACACCGCCTTTTCACGGCGGTAACACGGGTT
>NZ_LSIZ01000089.1:0-61914 GCF_001556505.1 Streptococcus sp. CCH8-H5
GAGGTGGGACGACGAAATCGAATTCTAACGAATTACCGATTTCTGTCCCACTCTCTTTTTTGTATTTACGAAATCAATAAGGAATTAAAAATCCTGCTTTTCTTTAAACATTATAATTTTTTCTTGGCAGTAATCCATTAATTTCCGTGCTTTTTCAAATGAATAGCCTTTTTCAGATACCGGCTTGACTTTCTTTTCATCAAAATAGTAGCCTGTCAAGCCCCTGACTTCCTCTGATAAGGTGAGATAATAGCCTGTTTCGATTCCCTGATCTAGATCTTTTGAAAGAGACTTCATCAAGCGTCTGAAGAGAGACTTTTTCGTCCTTTCATCACTAGAATGATTCCCTAAGTTGGTTGAAATCAAGCCAGGATGATAGGCATTAATGGTGATGTTTGAACCTCTTAAAAAGAAGTCTCTTGCTAGATAGCGTGTCATCCAAATGGTATAGAGTTTGGAATTATTATAGGCCAATCCTGGATGATAGTTGTTCTCAAATCCAAAGTCCAAATCCTTGACCTTGGCAAAATGATGCATATAGGAAGAAGTATTAATGACACGGCCGTCAGCTGCTTTTTCTAACAAAGGGCTTAGCTCAGTTGTTAACATATAGGGAACCAGAACGGATAACATAAAAGTCAACTCGACATTTTCAGCACTCGCTTTTCGTTCTTTTCCTGCATACAGTCCCGCATTGTTAAACAAGACATCGATCCTTTGAAAATCTCGCTTGATTTCCTCCGCAAATCGATAAACATCATCTAATTTTGAAAAATCTGCCAAGTAGCTTGAAACTCTGCCTCTCAGGGAAACTGCCCGAACCTCTTGAAGCGCCAATTCCAGTTTTTGAGGATTTCGTCCATGAAGAATGACCTGATGGCCTTCACTAGCCAGTTTCTTTGCCAAGTGCTTTCCAATGCCATCCGTAGCACCGGTTATTAGAATAGTTTTGACCATATTAGTCCTCCAAGAAAGCAATGAGTTCTTTTGAAAATTCTTCTGCATATTGGAAGATGGAGCCGTGACCAGCATTTGGATAGATAATCAGCTTACTATCTTTTATTTTTTCATGCATATCATAAGAATTTTCCGTTGGAACCTGCATATCCTTGTCGCCGTTGACGATTAAGGTTGGTTGAGTGATAAATCTTAGGTCGTCTTGAGAATCTTTCCCCCAACGTTTAATAGCTTTGAGTTGCGTCAAGAAACCAGGCACACTCATGTCTTTGTCCGCAAATCCCTTGGTTCGCATTCCCATTCGTCCGAGGACTTTCAAAGCTTCGATTTTTCCTTGTTCATCATGGTTATAGAAGATATAGCGTTTAGGATCGATGCGCTCAAGTCCCGCTTTAAACATATAGTTAAAGGTTTTCACTGTAACCTTATCGATCTCTTTTCCACCTCGAGGTCCTGTTCCTGCCAAGATGAGACGGTTGACCAAATCAGGCTTGATTCGGATCATTTCTTGGGCAATCATGCCTCCCATAGAAAGACCTAGGAGATTGATTTTATCGTAACCAAGGGCTTTTACAAAGTCAATTGTCTGCTCAGCCATTCCAGGAATGGTTGGCGCCACTTTGCCTTGACTGGCTCCGACACCAGGAAGGTCGACCACAATCACATGGTGTTTTTCAGCAATCAAGTCCAAAAGTTTTGGATCCCAGTTGTCCAGGGTTGCTGCCAAATGGACCAGCATTAGAAGAGGTAGTTTTGATTTGCCTTTGCTGAGTTCGCGATAGGCGATTTTGTTCCCGTCGACAGTGATGTATTGATTTTTAGTTGTAAGATATGACATTGTGTTTACCTTTTTATTTCTTAAAGCTGAGAACTGTTTTTCCACGTGAGCGACCATTAGCGACCTTGTCTAAGGCGCTATTCACTTCTTCAAATGGATAGACTGTATCGATAGATGGCTTGATTTCTAACTTGCTAAAGAGGTCAGATACCTCTTGTAATTGAGTGCCATTGCTTTCCACAAAGATAAAATGGTAGTGAACGCCGTATTTGTCAGCCATCTTATCAAATTTGCGACCGGCTAAGCCAAGTAGGATCTGTTTCCATTTTGGCAGGTTCATCCGTTTGGCAAAGTCACCATTTGGCATCGCACGGAGGGACACAAGCTGACCACCTTTTTTCATGATAGACATTTGTTTTTCAGTCTCAGCGCCCCCAAGGGTATCGAGGACATAATCAACCTGGCTAACAGTTTTTGTATAATCCTCTGTTTTGTAATCGATAAAACGGTCTGCTCCTAGCTTCAAAACTCGCTCAGCACTATCTCCAGCCCCATTGGTGATGACTGTTAAACCTTTAGCTTTAGCGATTGGAATGGCCATTCCACCGACACCGCCTGTACCACCAGAGATAAAGATGGTTTTGCCAGCTTGAGCTCCCATGAGTTCTAAGGCTTGCATAATGGTTAAGGCTGTCAAAGGCACAGCAGCGGCTTCCTCGTCAGACAGATAGTCTGGAACCTTGGCTAGAGCCTGATTATCGACGGCTACGTATTCTGCAAAGGCACCAATATGATCAAGTGGTAAACGTCCAAAAACTCGGTCTCCGACTTTGAGATTTTTGACTTGTCTACCGATCTCTTCAATGATACCGACTACTTCATTACCTGCAGTTTGTGGGAGCTTGTAAGGGACGATCATCTTGACTTCTCCTCTGGAAATCATATTATCCAGAGGATTAACACCAGCTGCGGTGACTTTGACCAAAACTTCTTTATCTGTAATACTTGGTTTTGCGATTTCTGTGATGTTAAGAGTGATATTCTTTTTGTTATAAGTAGTATGTTGTGCAGCTTTCATTGTCTTCTCTTTTCTATTTTTGTTGTATCTGATACAGATACAGGTATAGTCTTTTAAAAACTGATCTGCATGCAAATCAGTTTCGTTTTTGTTTGGCATCTTTATAAAGATTGTTAATGACATCTTCTAAGGTTTGGTGGGCTAGTTCCTTCTCAAGTTGAGCTTCAGTGCTAGCAAATAGTGGCGAAACTGCTCCTTGGATATGTTGTCCAACGGGACAATCGGGATTGCTATTCTGGTGAACAGGAAATAAGCTGATGTGGCTGACTTCTTGTGTCGCAAAATAAATGTTAAGTAAGGTGATGTCCTTTGGCGATTTACTAAGTTGGTAGCCCGTTTTTCCTTGCTGAGACTGGATTAGTCCAGCATTTTTCAATAAGGCAATCACCTTACGAATATAACTAGCGTTGGTCCCAACACTCTCAGCCAGAGCTTGAGAACTTAGGGTTTCCTTACTCTCGCTAATCATGGTTAGGATATGTAGAGCAACTGAAAATTTTGTATCCATATAAACTCCTTTAGATAACTTGTATCCGACGCAAGAACAAGTATAACACAAATAAAAAGAAAAGCAAGACTTTTGCTTCACTGTAAAAACACAAAAAAAGACCCTACTGGATCCTCTTATTAATTGATAAACATAAGTATTAAGCTTTCTTAGCTGCCTTACTCCATTGGTACCAACCAACCAAACTGTTGATGAGGTAAATGAAGTATTTCCCTTGAATTTGAAGGCTTTCTCCCCACCACAAATAGATAGAGAAAACATTAGTAGCAGCCCAAAAAATCCATTGTTCGCGGTAAACAGCTGTCATCAAGAGCTGGCCGACACCGTTTGTAGCATCAGTAATAGAATCACGATAAGGACGATTAGCTCCAATTGACTGGTAAATAAGACCAAAAGCTAGCCACCAAAGTACACTAATTGATAGGTACTTGGTCCATCCCACAGTATCCAACTTACGGGCAACAAATTCTTGTTGTTCTTTTTTGAACTGGGCTTGATAGATCAAAAAGTGTTAAAAATAAGACAGTAACCTCAGAATAGATACTGTCTTATCTCTTTTTTTTACTTAAAGCCTTGATAGACTTGACAAATGGTAGAAAAGAACCGTGAGTTCTTGCCAGAAGCTGAAGTTAATCCTTCAACCTGGAAAACCCGCAGAGGTGACTTTTTCTATACATCTCGATTTTTCTGGCAATAATCATTAACCGATAAATATGTCTGTGAATCACCCAGCGACTCCGCTATGTCCATAATCCGCGGTGGTAGTAATCCCACTCGCTGGACAAGTTCGTGATCGCTGAACAATTCTCGTGGACTGCCTGCGAAGCCAAACTTCCCGTGTTCCATAACATACACCGACTCAAACTCGGCGGCGACCCAATCCATGTCATGGGTGATGGTCACAACTTGGTGGCCCGAATCAGCCAACTGATGGAAAATTGCGGTCAACTTGCGCCGGCTTTCCCAATCAAGCGACATCATCGGCTCATCAAATAAATAAATCGCCGGATCCACTGCCAAAACTGTGGCAACGCTCAACAGCTTGCGTTCCGACAATGACAGGTCATATGGACTTTCAGCTGCTTTATCATCCAAGCCAACTCTTTTTAGAGCCGCTAAAGCCCGCCTCGTAATCGTGTCGTGGTCATCCATGACCTGCGCGACACTCCACTCCACCTCTCGTTGAACGGTCGGGTTGAAAAGCTGGTCGTCAGGATTCTGAAAAGTAATCCCAACCTTCAGTAACTTTTCGACTGGTTTAAGATCATTAAAATTTTCTCCATCGATCTTAATCACACCGGTTTGTGGTGTCAGCAAGCCCGTCAACAATTTGAAGAGCGTTGATTTACCGGCACCATTTTGGCCGACAATCGCCACCATCGGATCGGCGAAGTGTTTGTCTTCAACATCCAAGCTAAAGGACCGTTCAGGATAAGTGAACGTCAGGTGGTTCAGTTCAATTGTGGACATAACAAGCCTCCTTCAGATCAGCGCCATTCACCGGATACCGGCCATCAGCCAAGTGCCAATCCATTTTTTGAGCAAGTTGCTGGATTGTCGGGGCTGGAATCTGCCAGTCAGCTGCCAAATGATTAAACACCTCACCCGGCCTGCCCTGGGCTACCATTTGACCCTCGTGCAGCACCCACACAACGTCGGCGACTTCGCACAAATCGTCAATTTCACTGGTGACAATGAAGACAGTCGTCTCTTTGACTTGGGCCAGCCATTGGAAAAATTGCCGGCGGCCAAGGGGATCCATCTGACTGGTCGGATCATCCATAATCAAAACAGCCGGATTAGCCACAATCGCCGTGGCAATTGCCAACCGCTGGATCTGACCACCGGAAAGGCTCTCGGGACGCAAATTCAGCTGTTCAATCAGCCCCATTTGCGTGGCAACTTCTTCAACCCGTTTTTGAATCAGTCCTTCAGCCATTCCCTGATTAATCAAGTCAAAGGCGATTTCATCGGCAACCGTATCTGCCAACCCGCTTAGTTGGCCAGCTGGATTTTGCAGTACAACTCCATTCATGGCATTATAAACGGGCCAATTGTCGGACACTCGCTGGCCAAACATGTGCCAGTCGCCCTCAATCTCAGCAGACACAATTTTGGGAATGACCCCTGCCAGCACACGGCACAAAGTCGATTTGCCGGAGTGGCTATTCCCGATAATCCCAACCACCTGACCGGTATGAACCTCCGCGTTAATCTGACGCAGTTGTGGTTGCTCAGTACCCGGATAACGGGTGGTCAAATTTTCAATTACAATCCGTTTATCTTCTTCCATATCTTCCACCCAATCAATAAAATTGCCAATCCAGTCAGACCAATGTGCAGCGTCCGCGACAGGCGATACACGCGCTGGGAGGTTCTGACAGTCCGGTTGGGATTATCAAAACCTCTCAGTTGGAGCGAAATCGACCGCGCCATCGATTGATCCAAGGTCTTAATCACCAATGGAATTAGAACCGGCAGGACTGACTTTAATTTCTGAATCAACGTTTTTTGCGGATTGGTTCCGCGAACTTTTTGTGCCTGCTGGATTTTCCGCATATTGCGCATCATTTCCGGCAAAATATAACACACCGACATCAGAACGTAGACGGTTTTATAAGACAATCCGGACAGTTCCAAATAGGCCGCGTTTTCTGAAATACTCGTGGTCACCATAAAAAAGCCACTGGTCAAAATAATCACCAATACTCGACAACCCAGAGTGCTGGCGTAAATCAGGCCTTCTTTGTAGAACGACACCCCAAGCACAGAAAACAGCACAGTTTGATTCCGACTGTAAAATAACCCTTGGATGATCAGCATGGTGCAAATCAGAAACAGGCTGAATCCCAGCGCTTTAAAGATGGTAGAACTCAATTTGGAAAATAACAATAGCAATGTTGCGACAAGAATTAATCCGGCCTGAAGCAATAAATTCATACTGGCAAAGCTCAACAACGTCATGTCCAAGATGAACAAGAGCTTAGTAATCGGATCGATCACCTGGTACCACTTGAGCTTGACCCGTGGCGCTCCAGAAATCAATGTTTGATCAGTCATCATTTATCACCGCTAAAGAAGTGCACCATCCGCTTCGGCAGCTGACGATAGATGAAGAATGCCAGGTAGGCCACGCAGACTTTATCCAAAATATCCAAGACAAACTCATCGGTAAATGAGGCCAGCCACACTGGTGCATGATTGGCGACCATTACCGCAAACAATGAGTCACCCCAAGCGATACCGGTCTGACCACCCCAAAAGATGACGTTGAGTGGCGTTGAAATGACAGCTGAAACGATGGCAATAATAATAGCAGAAACAAATACTCGTCGCCCTGACGAGAACCACCCATTGGCGTGCAAAACTCCGACAGCAATCCCAATTCCGATGCTGGTAATCGCATACACGGTTGAAATTGGCGATAAGGTCAGCCCATAGATCACGTTGTTGATGAAACCACTGATGGCACCGGCAACCGGCCCAGCCAACATGCTGGCAAGAAAGGTTCCCAAAGACCCCAGCCAAACGGGCAACTTTAACCCCTCCGCCAAGGCTTTGGCAACATAGTTAATCCCCACGGCAGCGGGAATCAAAGTCATGGTGGAAGCACTTAACTTAAATTTCCACATACTGGTACGATGAATCGGTTCTGTTTTCATAATCTTCTCCTTTTGTTTTTAAAGAGCCGTGTCAGGAATGACTTTCGGACGCAACGCTCTATAGAATAGTTAATAGAACTATTTAGTCTTTTCACAATACCAACCGTAGTCGACATAGATTAATATAGTAAAATTACTATTTCTAAGTTCATACTCTATATCATACGCTTATTTTCAAAATTGTCAAGTCTTTTCTGAAAATTCTTCAAAAAAATTTGGAAAATTTAAAATGCCTAGCTCAGCTAGACATCTTTTGTTTCTATAATGACTTTAATCGTTATTTCTTATACTAGACAACATCTAGTCTGTCACATTAATCTCGCCACGGCTATAGAGGGCAGCTTTTCCCGCAAGATAAAGCCTATCGCCTTCTAGTCGGCAAATAAGATGACCACTTCTCTTAGAGGCTTGATAAGCTCTAAATTCTTCTTGTCCTAACTTTTTAGCCCATAAGGGAATGACATGACAATGCCCAGAACCACAAACTGGATCTTCCATGATTGATAATTTTGGTGCAAAACTACGTGTAACGGTATCATAGTTTTTACCTTTAGCTGTGATATTTAGGAGTAAGCCATCTAATGCTTTAACTTTATCGAAATCTGGAGTCGCAGCAATGACATCATTTTCATGAGGGAGGATACACACTAGGTCTCTTCCCAGCCACGCTTCAAGCGGACGAATACCGATTGCTTCTTCCATCTCACTTGTTACTGGAACTTGGTGCATCGAGTAAACTGGGAAATTCAGCTCATAATACTCAGCTTTCTTAGTAACCACAAGTTCGCCACTTTGTGTTGCAAAGGTAAGATTTTCAGCTTCTTTTTCTTTAAATTGAAAGAGAACAAAAGCAGTTGCTAAAGTAGCATGACCACACAAATCGATTTCTCCACCGGGAGTAAACCAACGTAAATCGTAATAGCCGTTCCTTTTAACCGTAAAAGCTGTCTCAGAGAGATTGTTTTCTTTGGCAATATTCTGTAAGGTATTATCCGACAACCATTCGTCCAGAAGACAAACAGCAGCCGGATTTCCTGTAAAAACAGTATCTGTAAAAGCATCAACGATAAATTGTGAAATCGTATATTGACTAATTGGCATGAAGGGCTCCTTAATTTGTTATCTTTATTATATCTGAAAATAGGATAGAAAACAGACAAATAGTAACTAAAAAAGTTATTTAAAAAGTTACTTTTTGTGCAAATTTTCCATTATTTCTTAATAACACCTTCTTTTACCAAGAAATCATGTGCGACTTGGGCAGCCGGTTTACCTTCTACTCCCACTTGGTAGTTCATCTGGCTCATTTGCTCTGCTGTGATTTTACCAGCTAACTGATTGAGAACAGCTTCCAATTCAGGGTGTTTCTTAAGAAGAGCTTCTTTCATGAGGGGAGCCCCTTGATATGGCGGGAAGAGTTGCTTGTCATCTTCAAGGACCACCAGGTCATAGCGAGCCAGCTCGGCATCCGTTGAGTAAGCATCTGTGATCTGGATTTCACCAGACTGGATCGCCTGGTAGCGAAGGGCTGGCTCCATGGTGGAGACTTGTAGATTAAGACCATAGATTTTCTGCAAGCCCTTGTTCCCATCCTCTCGATCATTAAACTCTAGCGTAAATCCTGCCTTGAGTTGTCCTTCCACCTTTTTCAAATCTGAAATGGTCTTGAGGCCATACTCTTGGGCAATATTCTTAGGCACCGCGACAGCATAGGTATTCTGATAAGCCATGGGTTTGAGCAAGGCCAGGTTGTCTTGTTTCTTGATTCCATCTCGAGCTGCCTTGTAGACTGCTTCTGGATCATGGTCGACTTGCGGCGCCGGCTTGAGGAGACTTTCGGTCACGGTCCCTGTAAACTCTGGATAGATAGCAATATCCCCTTTTTTCAGAGCTTCATAGAGGAAAGTGGTCTTGCCAAAATTTGGTTTAACAGTCACTGTCATGTCCGTGTTTTCTTCAATCAAAATCTTGTACATATTGGCTAGAATTTCCGGTTCAGGACCTAACTTCCCAGCGATGACCAGGTTTTCTTTTTCCGGTTTGGGAAGAAGACTTGGCGTATAAGATACTCCCAATCCGATAACCATTACCGCAAAAGTCGCAAAGATGGTCCGCAATTTAGCCTTTTCCATCCATTTGAGAAGAAGGTTAAAGGCGATGGCCAAGAAGGCTGAAGACAGGGCACCGATCAAAATCAGACTGGCATTATTGCGGTCAATCCCCAGAAGGATAAAGGAACCGAGTCCCCCAGCTCCAATTAAGGCAGCTAGGGTAGCCGTCCCGATAATCATCACAGCTGCTGTCCGAATCCCTGACATGATGACGGGCATGGCCAAGGGAATCTCAAACTTCTTGAGTCGCTCCAACTTGGTCATCCCAAAGGCGACCCCTGCTTCTTCTAGACTTGGGTCAATCCCTTGCAAACCAGTGATGGTATTTTGAAGGATGGGGAAAATGGCATAGATGACGAGAGCTGTCAAGGCCGGAAGTGTTCCAATTCCCATGATGGGAATGAAGAGCCCCAAAAGGGCCATGGAAGGAATCGTCTGGAAGATCCCAGCCAACTGTAAGACCCAGTTGCTGGCTCTCTTGCGACTACTTAAATAAATAGCCAGAGGGACCGCCAGAAAAATAGCAAGGAGCAAGGTCAGTAATGACAGTTGCAAATGTTGCCCCAGTGCAGTAAGCCAATCTCCAAAGCGTTCTTGAAAAGTTGTAAGTAGTTTAGACATGGTGAGCACCTCCAAACAAATCTGCGACAAAGACGTTGGCTGGCTGGGCTAGAATGGTATCAGAATCCGCCACCTGCACAATCTTTCCTCCCTGTAACACCGCAATCCGATCGCCTAATTTTAAGGCTTCGTCCGTGTCATGGGTCACGAAAATAGTCGTCATACCAAATTCTTTGTGCAAGTCTTTGGTGAGAGCTTGCAACTGCTTGCGTGAAATAGTATCCAAGGCTGAAAAGGGTTCGTCCATTAATAGAATCTTTGGTTCTCCAATGATGGCACGCACAATCCCAATCCGTTGTTGCTCCCCACCAGACAGCTCATGGGGTTTGCGATCGGCATAATCAGAAGCTGGAAGGCCTACTTTTTCTAAAAGTTCGACTGTTTTGGAAGCCACTCGCTCCTTGTCCCAGCCCTTCATCTCTGGAATTAAAGCAATATTCTCAGCGACAGTTAGATTTGGAAAGAGAGCAATGGCCTGCAAAACATAACCAGTAGAAAGACGTAACTCTCGTTCATCATAGTCCTTGATGCGTTTTCCGTCCATATAAATATTGCCATCTGTCGGCTCCAAAAGACGATTGATCATCTTGAGCATGGTGGTTTTTCCAGACCCTGAAGGTCCCACAAGGACCATCAATTCTCCATCTTCAATACAGAGGTTGACATCTTTTAAAATGTCTGTATCCGTGTAGCGCAGGACTACATTTTTATATTCAATCATATTCTTCCTCAATTTTCACAATTACTTTCCCGAAGGACTGGCTACTTTCAAGATAGGTGTGCGCTTCTTGTATCTCTTCTAGCCTATAAACCTTCTCAGGCCGGACATCCACTTGATACAATTCCACAAAATCGATCAACTCTTGGAGCTTTCCATTTGAAACATTCCCCGAATAAAAGGTCGTTAAATAAACATTCTTCCCCAATTCAACAATTGGATCAAAATCAGCCAAGGTCCACTGGCCACCTAATTGACCACAAGAGCAGATAATTCCTCCTTCACTTAAGTGATGGATACTATCTTTGATATGGCGAGGTCCCACTAGATCTAGAATTTTTGTGAAAGACTCCTCACTTTGCAAAACGCCATCCTTCTCCAAAATCACCTGATCAAATCCAACCGCCTTCAATTGGTCTTCCTTGGCTAAATTTCGGCTAGTACCTACCAAGTGAATCTCAGGAAATTTTCCTTTAAGCAGTTTAGCAAAAGCAATTCCTACACCACTGGTTGCTCCGCGAACTAACACGCAATCTTTCTCCTCAATCTTGAGATTAAGAAAAGAGCCAAAAGCTGTGTAATAGGTTTCAGGAAGGGCAATCAAGCTTTCCAAATCAAGTTCTGTCTTTATTGGATAAATTTGCTCATTTGGGAGAAGTGTATACTCTGCATAACCTCCATCAAAAGCTCGCCCCATCTCCCCCATAATAGAAATGATTTGCTGTCCAATCTTCAAATCCGATCGTGTCGTTTCTTCCACAAGACCGACACACTCAATTCCTAACACACGAGGAAATTGAACTGACGGCGATAGACCCTGACGGGTAAAAATTTCACTGTGATTGATGCCAAATCCTTGAATTTTCACCAAGGTCCAACCGGCCTTCAAAATTGGTTTTTGTCGTTCGACAACTTCTAATACCTCTGGTCCACCTGGACTGCTCACAACAACTGCTTTCATAAGGTACTCCCTATTTTTTTAAAGTTCTTTCTCTTTAGCTTTTAGATTTGAGATTATACGCTCTTGATACTCCTCAAATTCTTGGATTTCGTTATCCAAAAAGCCTTGGTAGAATATCTCTCCCAGTTCCTGACTAACGCGATCTCCAATTTCTTTTTGCGCCCAACCTAATTCCGTCAAGACTACAAACTTCTTGCGCTTGTCCTGGTCACTCTGTTCAATCTTAACCAAGCCTTGCTCGACCAATTTCTTTATCATGCTAGTCAATGTGTTATTAGCTAGTCCCGTCGCTAAAGCAATATCAGTTGCAGTTGCCCTGCCTTGCTCTTTTTGCCATAAGACTGTTAAAATTTTCCCTTGTTCACTTCTGTATTGAGCATCTGGTTCCTTGCTCAAGAGTTTTTGAAAGATACGCCCGTTCAACAAACGTATCTGTAAAGCTTGGTAGCCCCCTTGCATCTTGTCCATTTTGTCTCCTTTTTATTTCTATATCGAAATATCACAGTCATTGTATCACTGTTCGTTACATCTGTCAACTATTTCGATATCGAAATAATTATAAAAACAAAAAAACTTTCCTAATCATCTAGGAAAGTTCTAACTATAATCGATTGATATCTTTAAAATATTTTATTCAGCCTTGGTAATATCTTCACGCATCTCATCGACATTGAATTTAGCAAAGAGATACTGACGGTCTTGAACTGGGAAACGTTGATCGAGTTGGTCAACTGGACCGACTTCGATAATACCATTTTCAATAACAAAGTCCATAACGTGACCACCAAATGTCAAGTCGTCTGAAATAAAATGAAGGTGATAACCAGCAACACTCACACCATGAAACATTTCTGGCGTCCAAATACCAACGATGGTACCTGAAATATCATCTACCTCGTACTCAGGTTGGCGTGTGGCAACATCAGCAAACTTAATATCCGCATTTGATTTAGGAATCATGCGCACGTGCATATGTTTAAAATGACCCTTAATTTTGATAGAACGGAAGAGATTAACCCCATCATAGTAAGATTCAATACGATCCTCAAGTTCTTTATCAGTCATTTCATAACGTTGACGGAAGATAACTTCAGCTTGGTGAGGTACGACTGCTGCATAGGGAACCTTTTCATCTGGAGAAACTTCTACCACTTCGACTTTACCTTCAGAGCCTTTAGCTTGATAGGCTTTACCGTCAAGAACAATCAACTCACCATCGATAGAATCTAATGTTCCGAGACCCAAGTCTCCATGCTCCAACAATTCTCCAACTGTTAAAGTACCTCCATAAAGCCCAGCCATCAAGGCTCCCAAAGTATTATATTGAAATAATTTTATGGCTTCAGACATGTCTACACCCTCTTTTTAGTAAAATTCATCTGGCAAAATAGTTTCGCCGAGTTTAATATTATCTTTATAGTCGATTGGAACATCAATAAGGACTGGTCCATCTAGAGCTTGAGCCAAGGCTTCTTGGAGCAAGCTAGAAAACTCCTCTTTACTTGTTGCACGATAACCTTTCGCTCCAAAGCTCTCAGCATATTTTACAAAATCTACGGGACCAAAGTCAACCCCAGATGAACGACCGTACTTCATTTCTTCCTGGAATTCCACCATATTGTAATGACCATCGTTCCAGATAATATGAACAATTGGCAATTTCAAACGAACTGCTGTCTCCAATTCTTGTGCTGAGAAGAGGAAACCACCGTCACCAGAAACAGAAATGACTTTCGTCTTAGGACGAACCAAAGCTGCAGAGATGGCCCACGGAAGAGCAACCCCCAAAGTTTGCATCCCATTTGAGAAAAGCAAATGACGTGGTTCATAAGATTTGAAATAACGAGCCATCCAGATATAGTGACTACCAACGTCAACGGTAACTGTCATATCATCATCCGTTTGTTCCTGTAAAACTTCAATTAAATCGAGTGGATGTACGGTACCTTCTTCAGGCTGACGGTCAAATTTAACATCTTCGACGACTGTATTTTTTAACCCTTTTAGATATTCAACTGATCCTTCAGGTAATTTGTAGCCTTGAATAGCTGGCAAGAGCAAGTCTAAGGTTGCTTCTACATTGCCAATCAATTCACGTTCTGGCTGGAAGTAAGTATCCACCTCAGCAGGTTCAACATCAATTACGATAATACGTGCTGAAATTTCAGCATTCCAGTTACGTGCTTCATACTCAATTGGGTCATAACCAATGGCAATAATCAAGTCCGACTTCTTAAGCAACATGTCCCCCGGTTGGTTACGGAAAAGACCTACACGACCAAAGAAAGTATCCTCTTCAAGGTCACGTGACACGATACCAGCACCTTGGAAAGTTTCAACAACTGGTAATTTAACATGTTTCAAAATCTGGCGAATAGAGTAAGTTACAGCTTCTGATGAAGCACCGTTCCCTAAAAGTAAGACCGGCAATACGGCATTTTTTATCGCCTGTGCGAGATAGTTAATATCAGAAACAGATGCTGAACCAAGTTTTGGATCCGTCATAGGCTTGATAGCCTTAACACTGACCGGAGCATCAGTCACGTCTTGAGGAATTGAAATAAAGCTTGCACCCGGTTTCCCTGACTTAGCATGGCGATAGGCATTAGCAACCGTTTCAGAAAGGGTGTTAGCATCATGTACTTCAGCAGCATACTTGGTAATCGGTTCAAGCATAGCAACGTTATTCATTGATTGATGGGCACGTTTCAAAAGATCTGCACGCTTAACCTGACCACCAATAGCAAGAACAGGGTCTCCTTCATCTGTCGCTGTTACCAAACCAGTAGCCAAATTAGAGACACCTGGACCAGATGTTACCAATACTACACCAGGTTTCCCTGTAATACGTCCAACACCTTGAGCCATAAAAGCAGCATTTTGCTCATGACGGGCAACAATCAATTCAGGTCCCTTATCTTCCAAGGTATCAAAAACTCTATCGATTTTTGCACCTGGAATCCCAAAGACATAATCAACATCATGGTTGATCAAACTATCAACCACTAAATCCGCACCATACAATTGCTTTTCTTCTGACATGAATACAGTCCTTCTGGCCCTAAAATGATAGAGCCAACTTTCCTTTCAAGTATAAGTCACAAAGTGTCAAAGTCTGCTCGTTTTTTCACAAACTTTCATCACTTCACAATTCTGTTATCATTATAGCACAGTTTTCAGACAATCTTGTGAAAAAAAGATTGTGAAATTTTGAACTTCTAGCACAAAAAGAAACACCTGATTGCTATCAGATGTTTATGTATTTTTTACCTTAGCAAACTCTCGATTAAGATAATTTTGCAGGCCATCAAAAATCTCTAGTAACTGGAGATAATTAGACAAACTTGAGCGACCAGGGATATCAACGACATCCAAAGAAATGCGTTCCAAGTCCTTTTCGTAAAGAATACGGAAGGATACCACTGCTTGATCAGAAAAATAATTTTCCCCTGCCATAATGTAGCACTCATAGATGATGCCAACAGGATTCGCAACCTTCAACTCAATACGAACTGCGCCTAATCCTAAGGCCTCCACTTGCTGAAAACGTTCCAGAATAGTCTGTCGCTGACTAGGAATAAAACTCGTGATATCCATAGTGGCCCTCCCAACATTCCTTTTTATCTATTATAGCCTAAAGCCGAGAAAAAAGCTTGTGTAGGGTTTGTAGAAGCCACATAGACATTCAAGAATACTTAGTCGCCCCCTTTGTAGTCTCTAAAGTCTGACTTAATACTGGAATCATAATCATGTTTATCCACCCAATCCTTTATATCAGCAAATGAATGAATGTCTTTCTTAATACCAGCACTGTCCTCCACAGAAACCACAATCGCATTTTCACCATTTGTTCCTAACCAATGTAAAATATCATTTGTTGGCTCTTCAGGAGAAAAATAGATTTGTGATTGTGTTTCGTACTCTCTATCTCTATAAGACTCATATTGAGCTAATTGCTTTTTATAGGCATTATATTCCCTATCGTAATCCTTTTGAACTTTTTGACGTGCTTTTTCGTAAGCTCGATAGTCTTTCTGATAGTCTTGTTGAGCCTTTTTGTTAAGAATCTCACTAAAACTTAAAGTTTTAACAGGAAAAATAGAATCAGAAAAAACATTTAATTCTGAAACTTTCTTTGGTGCACTTGGTTTATCAGGTCCTTTCCTTTTCACTGGCTCAGTTGGACCAGCTGGAAAATCTCCTTCCTTACCTTGACGGGTCAATACTTTAAATTTCTTTATTGTATTACTATTTGTCGGTGTCTGATTTACAGCTTCTTCGTAAATATGTTTGACTTCGGGATTGTCATTAAATAGATTAATCTGACTTTCATCTTTGGAAATGTCTACCTTATCAATTTCTATGATAAGGTTTAGATGAGCAGATAAATAGCTGTCCTTTGGGGCTGGTGACTTCCTTAAAAGCTCATCCAAGTTTCCTTCTCTCTTTAAATATCCCCACATGGTGCTATCATTCATCTGATTTCGAGCAGAACTCTTATCACCATAATAAAGCAGTTCATCCTTACTGTAAGAATAATCTGGTAGGTCTCTAGTTAAAAATTGATTCGTATCTAAATTGTAAGCAAATTGCTTATCGTTTTGAGAATTCTCCAAGAAAACATAATCATAACCATCAATCGATTTTAAAGACACAGCCAACTCCTTAATATCTTTAAAATCTTTTATTTTCTTCAAATATGGGGTCAAATTAATAATTTTCTTTTCAAAATTTTTGTTGATATCATAAACTACCAAATGAGCTTGATGGAGACTACTCATGGTGTCGTAATAGCGAACAAAATGATTTCTACCAATCATCTCAGTAGCTACATTATCTTCAGAATTATAGTAAGTGGGTTCTTCATGACTAATTGCAACATATTGTTCACGTCTACCAAAAATCTCATTGGAAGTTACTTTATCAACTTTTAGAGCCATCTGTAACTCTTCTACAGCTTTTTCATGAAATTTGTGCTTTATATATATATTCCCTAAAAAGAAAAGCATTAGTATAGTCGCAGTATAAATCCTTCCACGCTTCGAGAAGGGAAATCTTAAAATCTTCTTTATCATAACTTTTTTACAAAAATAGCCAGAACATCACATTCTGACTATTACTCTTATTTCTCATCTTCGTCCATTGAAAGTACTGATAAGAAGGCTTCTTGTGGTACTTCAACCGAACCGATAGCTTTCATACGTTTCTTACCGGCTTTTTGTTTTTCGAGGAGTTTACGTTTACGTGAAACGTCACCACCATAACATTTTGCCAAGACGTTTTTACGAAGGGCTTTGATATCTGTACGGGCAACAATTTTTTGACCGATAGCCGCTTGGATAGGCACTTCGAATTGTTGACGTGGAATGATTTTCTTAAGCTTATCAACAATAAGTTTTCCACGCTCGTAGGCAAATTCCTTATGCACGATGAAGCTAAGGGCATCGACCTTGTCACCATTAAGAAGAATATCCATTTTCACCAATTGTGAGCGACGGTATTCTGACAATTCATAATCGAAACTTGCATAACCACGAGTTGATGACTTCAATTTATCAAAGAAATCAAAGACGATTTCAGCAAGTGGAATTTGATAGATAACGTTCACACGATTATCATCAATGTATTCCATGGTTTCAAAATCACCACGTTTACGTTGTGCCAACTCCATAACCGCACCAACATACTCTTGAGGAACCATGATTTGAGCTTTAACATAAGGCTCTTCGATGGCATCAATACGTGTAGGATCTGGGAATTCAGATGGGTTAGATACTTCAAGCATCTCACCGTCAGTAGTGTTAACATGGTAAACTACCGATGGTGCTGTCATGATGAGATCAATGTTAAACTCACGTTCCAAACGTTCTTGGATAACATCCATGTGAAGAAGACCCAAGAAACCACAACGGAAACCAAAACCAAGGGCTTGAGACGTTTCAGGCTCAAACTGAAGACTAGCATCGTTCAACTGGAGCTTTTCAAGAGCTTCACGCAAGTCATTGTATTTATTAGACTCAATTGGATAAAGACCGGCGAAGACCATTGGATTCATTTGCTTATAGCCATGGAGTGGCTCTGCTGCTGGATTATCCGCAAGTGTTACTGTATCACCGACACGGGTATCCGCAACAGTCTTGATTGAGGCCGCGATATAACCAACATCACCTGTCGCAAGGTAGTCACGGCCAACAGCTTTAGGCGTGAAGATACCAACTTCAGTAACATCAAAGGTCTTGCCATTAGACATCATTTGAATCTTATCTCCTGGTTTAACCATTCCGTTAACCACACGCACTTGGAGGATAACCCCACGGTAGGCATCATAAACAGAGTCAAAGATAAGGGCTTGGAGAGGCGCTTCGACTTCACCTTGAGGTGCAGGAACTTTCTCAACGATTTGTTCGAGAATCTCCTCGATACCGATACCAGCTTTAGCTGATGCAAGCACGGCTTCAGAAGCATCTAGTCCGATAACATCTTCAACCTCTGTACGCACACGTTCAGGATCTGCAGCTGGAAGGTCGATTTTATTGATAACTGGTAAGATTTCCAAGTCATTATCTAGGGCCAAGTAAACATTGGCAAGTGTTTGCGCTTCAATCCCTTGAGCAGCATCCACCACCAAGATTGCACCCTCACAGGCAGCAAGAGAACGTGACACTTCATAAGTAAAGTCCACGTGTCCTGGTGTGTCGATTAGGTGGAAAATATATGTTTCGCCATCTTTAGCTGTATAGTTAAGCTCAATGGCATTTAGTTTGATAGTGATACCACGTTCACGTTCGAGGTCCATACTATCAAGGAGTTGCGCCTGCATCTCACGACTTGATACTGTCTCAGTCTTTTCCAAAATACGGTCAGCAAGGGTTGATTTACCGTGGTCAATATGGGCAATAATAGAGAAGTTACGAATCTTCTCCTGTCGTTGTTTTAATTCTTCAATATTTGGCATTTTTATCTTTCCTAGTTCTTACTTGTGATTATAAAAAAACTAATCGTTACCTTCTATTATACAAAAAAGACAGGCTTTTGCCTATCTCTAATATCTGCTTTCTGACCGCATTTAGTCCTTCTTACTTCTTAAAAGTATCGTTATAGTGCTTATTAATAATTGCCGAGCGCTTGTTTTCTGTAGAACTACTTGAAAATGGAGCTAAACCGAAGGCTAGTACAACAATTCCCAATAGAATGAGACTAAAAAATGGGTGCTCTATAATATAGTGTAAAATATCTGACATAGAAAGGCTCCTTTTAAAGCATAATTAATCACGATTATATTATCAGAAATATTATGTTTTATCAAGCAAAAAAAGAGAGCCTTCCGCTCTCCTTTTATTTTAATGGAATTGCATTCCACCATCCACGATGATGGTTTGACCTGTGATGTAGTTTGAGTCAGGTCCAGCCAAGAAGCTAACTGCTGCTGCCACATCTTCAGGTTCTGACAAACGTTTGAGAGTAATATCTTTAGCAAAAGTTTGCATACCCCATTCATCATCTTTACCAGCGTTCTTACCAACTTCATGAGCAATGTCAAACATCATTGGAGTCTTAACGATACCTGGTGCATAAGCATTGACAGTGATGCCTGATTCAGCCAAGTCACGCGCCAAAGTTTGAGTGATACCACGAACTGCAAATTTAGTACCACCATAGACAGTCAAGTTAGGGTTACCAACGACACCAGCTTGAGATGTTGCATTGATGATTTTACCACCATGACCAAGTGCTTTAAATTGTGCTTGTGCAGCTTGAGCACCCCAGATAACACCACCGACATTGATGTTAAATGTACGTTGGAACTGTTCTTCAGTAATAGTATCAAGTGGTGTTGTTGGTGCCACACCGGCATTATTAACAACAACATTCAAATCACCAAAGTGATCAACAACTTTTTGGAAAGCAGCTGCTACTTCAGCTTGTTTAGATACATCAGCTACAACCGCAAATGCTTTATCTGCTGACAATTCAGCAACAGCTTTTTCTGCAGTTTCAGCGTTGTAGTCCAATACTCCGACTTTAAAACCATCTTCAACCAAACGTTTTGCAATCGCAAAACCAATACCTTGACCTGCACCTGTAACAATAGCAACTTTTGACATACGAAATCCTCCTCTACCAATTTGAGTCACTGGCTTAATACCGAGCCTTATCTCAATTGGAATACGCTAAGTTAGTCAAGTTCTGGCAAAGTCATTTTCATAGGCTTTGTCTTAACTCAATTAAAATTCTACTCCTTTATGAAAACGTAGTCAAGTAATTATCAAACTTTTCTGAAAACAAATAAGACCACCCTTGGGTGACCTTATTCCTATTATTCTTCAAATTCAAAACCTAGTGCTTCCATATCGTCCAAGCCACCCAAGTTAGTCACCTTAGTATAGCCTCGCTCTTTAAGAACTGATGCAGCAAATTCTGCACGAGGCCCCATTTTACAATAGAGGTAAATTGAAGCGTCTTTTTCAGCTGGAATCTCAGCAGAAAAAAATTGTGTATGAGGAATCAAGAGGGCATTCTTAACATGACCTTCTGAATACTCTTCTGGACTCCTGACATCAATTAACAGTCCACCCTTAGCTAAATCAGATTGAATCTGTACTAAATCCATCTTACTCACCAAACCAAATCTGAATTTCTCGAGCCGCAGATTCTTCTGAATCAGAACCATGAACAATATTTGGAATCATGTCCCCATCTGGTGCTGTTGCAAAGTCTCCACGAATCGTTCCAGGTGCAGCATCACCCGGATTGGTTGCTCCCATCATATCACGCCATGACTTGATAACACCTGGGCCAGACATAATACCAATAACTGCTGGGCCACTCATCATGAATTCAGAAATACTAGGGAAAAAGGGTTTATCAACCAATTGGGCATAATGTTCTTTAAGACGTTCTTCGTCAAGCATCAGCATCTCCATACGCTCAATAACGAAGCCACGTCGCTCAATTCGATCAATCACTTGTCCCATCAATTGTCGTTTTACAGCATCTGGTTTAATAATAAAAAATGTTTTTTGCATGTTCCCAACCTTCATTGTTTTCTTTTCATTTTACCATAGGAAGTATCATTTTGCAGGGTAAAACCTTATATAGTCTTAAACTATGCCCTCAGAAAGAAATTAACTATTTTTCATTAATGCAAATAAAAAGTATCATAGAAATAAAATGATATTTTGAGGGTAATTTTATGACAAAATCTAAATTCCAATTAGTAGGTTCTCTTCTTCGTCCTGCGGATCTCCGTAAATATAAGGATGAAATCGAGCATCGTGACGACATCCAGTATCCTTTCTATGATGCCCTTCCTGGTTATCAAGAAACTGAAACTGCAGATATTAAGCAAATTGTGGCTGACCAAAAAGCTAACGGTATTGACATCCTTACTGATGGTGAGTTTGGACGTTCTATGTGGCATTTAGACTTTGTCTGGGGTTTTAAAGGAATTGAACGCTACATTGCTGAGCATGGCTACACTTTTAAAGACCATGATGGTGGTCAATATGAAACACGTAAAGATATTGGTATTCGTATTACTGAACCACTCTCAGGTAAGAACCACCATTACCTAGATATTTACAAATTGGTTAAAGCTGAAGCAGGTGATGAAGATACCAAACAAACTATCTGGGGACCTGCTCATGCCTACACTGAACTTGCTATCTTTGACCGTTTGGCTGGTCCTGGACAAGTCTACGAAACAAATGAAGACCTCAAAAAAGGTATCATTAATGCCTATAAAGAATTCTTGGAAGAATACAAGGCAGTTGGTGGCAAAATCGTTCAATTTGATGACTGTCTCTGGGAACTTTTTGACCCGTCAAACCCTGCAAGTTTCTTTGCGGAAGGTAATTCTGATTTAGCAGAATTGGCTGATGAGTTTGTAGCTATCAATAACGAGGTTGTAGACTATGCTCACGAAATTGGTTTAACGGTTTGGACGCACAACTGTCGTGGTAACTATGAAAGCCGTTCTGCTGCCGAAGGAACTTACGAAGCCATCGCTAAGAAGTTCTTGGCAGAGCAACACTATGACCGTTTCTTCCTTGAGTGGGATAGCGACACCGCTGGTGATATCAAAGCTCTCGAAGCCCTCAAAGACAGCAAAGCTGAAGTTGTACTAGGACTTTTGTCTTCTAAAACTACTGACCTTGATGACGAAGAACGTGTCCTCGATTTGCTTGAAAAAGCGAGTCAAATCCTTCCAAAAGAACGTCTCTTCCTCTCTCACCAATGTGGTTTCGCCTCATGTGACTCAGGTAATGAGTTGGCAACACCACAACAATGGGCTAAAATCAAACAAGGTCAAGAAATCGCTAAGAAATTCTTTGGCTAATTGAATACTTTTAAATCTGAAAATCCCTTGCCGTATTCGGTAAGGGATTATAATGTTGTCTAAGCTTGAATAAAAGGTTGTAAATCTTTAAGAGCTCGCTCAGCAATTTTTTCATAGCGCTCTTTCTTGTCACGAATACGTGGCCCTTCCAACTCTTTGATGATACCAAAGTTAACATTCATTGGTTGAAAATGTTTACTTTCAGCATGTGTCACATAATATGGAAGACTCCCGATAGCTGTTGTATGAGGGAAGATAACCTCATCTTCACCCTTAAAGAGACGGGCTGCATTGATGCCGGCAACCAAACCTGAGGCAGCTGATTCAACATAACCTTCTACACCAGTCATTTGTCCCGCAAAGAACAAGTTAGGATTTGATTTTGATTGGAAGGTCTGTTTAAGCAAGTTTGGCGAGTCCATGTAAGAGTTGCGGTGCATTACCCCGTAACGCACAAATTCAGCGTTTTCAAGACCAGGAATCATTTGGAAGACACGCTTTTGCTCTCCCCATTTGAGGTGGGTTTGGAAACCAACAATATTATAGAGACTACCAGCCGCATTGTCCTGACGAAGCTGAACAACCGCATAAGGTGTCTTGAAGTCACCATCACGTGGACCCTTATAATCCTCAGGATACTCCAAACCAACTGGTTTCATAGGACCATAGAGCATTGTCTTGATACCACGTTTAGCCATAACTTCGATAGGCATACAGCCCTCGAAATACTTTTCTTTTTCAAAAGAATTCAAAGGAGCTTCTTCAGCTGTTGTCAAGGCCTCGTGGAAGGCCATGAACTCCTCCTTGGTCATTGGACAGTTTAGGTAAGCTGCTTCACCCTTGTCATAGCGTGACTTAAGGTAGACTTTATTCATGTCGATAGTCGCTTTATCAACAATCGGTGCAGCGGCATCATAGAAATAGAACCCATCTCCACCGTTAAGCTTGTGAATTTTTTCAGCTAAAGCATCAGAAGTCAAAGGACCTGAAGCAATAACTGTAATGGCATCATCAGGAATTTCTGTGATTTCTTCACGGATAACTTCAATTAATGGATTGTTCTCAATTTCAGCTGTCACTGCTTCTGCATAACCTTCACGGTCAACCGCCATGGCACCACCAGCTGGCACACGGTGAGCTTCTCCATTACGCATAATGATAGAGTCCAAGCGACGCATTTCTTCTTTAAGAAGCCCTACAGCATTTGTCAAGCTATCGCCACGGAAAGAGTTAGAGCAAACCAATTCTGCAAAGTTTGTTGTCTTATGCTGAGGTGTTGCTTTGACCCCACGCATTTCATATAGTTTTACCGGAATACCACGTTTAGCAATCTGATAAGCTGCTTCAGAGCCGGCCAAACCAGCTCCAATCACGTTAATATAATCTGCTTTTGATTGAGACATGACACTAATACCTCTTCGAGAACAAGATGAAATCCTGCCCCCACAAATCTTTCTTCATTTTTACTCTTAGTAGTATAGCAAAAAACTCCTTATCTGGCGACTAGGAGTCATCTGTATTTAAAGGGGTAAAATGATAGTCACTTTAGCACCACCCGTGCTATCGTCATTCGAAAGAGCAAGACTACCATGGTGTAAGCGAATAATATCATTGGCAATAGTCAGACCAAGGCCACTATGATTGCGGCTCTGTCTGCTTTTATCCTCTTGATAAAAGAGCTGAGTAGCCTTTTCAAGAGATTCAAGGGAAAATCCAGGACCAGAATCAAGGCAGATAAACTTGAATTCATCTTCTTCTACCCTAGCGGTCAGGAGCAACTGACTACCACTTGGCGTATGCTCTACAGCATTCGAAATGATATTCATAAAAGCTCGATTCAACAAGGACCTGTCCCAATGGCCTATGATTTTTTTCTTATTTTCTTTCTTGTCAAATACTACATTGATTTGTTTGGTTTGAGCTAGTGACAAGGTTTGATCGTAAATGTCTTCAACAAATTTCCTAACCGAAATGTCTTCAAGCGTCAAGGTTTTCGTCAAACTCGTTTTGTTGAGCTCGGACAATTCTTTAACATAAGAATCAACCTGTGTAATCCCCTTTTGAAAATGCTCTAACAAGTCCATCTGTTCCGCACCCAAGGGCGTCATAGCTAAGAGTTCCGCATTTCCACGAGCAACTGTCAGTGGTGTCTTTAAGTCATGTGTCAGGGCTGAAATCTGATTTTGCTTAACTTGCTCTGCCTTCCAATTTTCCATCAAAGATTCACGGAGCGCAGCACGCATGTGGTCCAAGCCACTTAAAACCTGATTGAATTCCTTAATTGTAGACTGGGAGGTTTGAAAATCCAAGTCTTGTTGGGAAATTTTTTCAGTAGCTCTCAGTATCGGTCTAAGCTGCTGGCGTAATTTATTAGCATAGTAAAAAGTTAAAATAATAAATATGAGGAGAATGAATACAATCATTGAGCCAATCATCAATAGATCAGCATTGGGAAAATGCTGATTCATCCACTCATTATGATACCTAGGTGATAGTTGATAGTTGACAATGACTATACCATCTGACCGTTCAAAAGACTGAAAATAGCCGTATATCCCACCGTGAGCATTCTTGAATTGGTAATTTAGTAAGGATTCTTCTTGCAAGTTAACTGGCATGTTAGACTTTTTAAGCTTAAATTCCCTAGTTAAAAAAACATAACTAGTACCATCCGGTAAAACATCAGGATTAAAGACCTTAGAAGTTTCAATATCTCTTCTCACAGCAGACAAATCACTCTCAACTTGATTTGCTGGAATCACAATTCCAAAACGATAAGACAAGCTGAACAAATACAAAATAAGAAGACTGCTGATTACCGAGAGGACCGTCAGGCTGACGACATAAGATAACAAGATTGTTCTTAGAGAGTGTTCTCGTTTTTTAATTAGTGCCACTTGTAACCAATCCCCCAGACTGTTTCAATAGGATTTTGCCCAACATCTTTGAGCTTTGCACGGATATTTTTTATATGTTCAGCCACTGCTGTTGGACTTCCTTTATCCTCATAGCCGTACAAATACGTGTAAATTTGTTCTTTTGAAAAGACTTGGCCCTTATTTTCAGCCAAAAATTGACAAATACCGTACTCCGACTTAGTCAAATCTAACAACTGATTCTCAACATAAAGCTCCTGAGCCGACAAATCAAACTGAAAATCCCCAAGTGAAAGCTTATGGTGACGTTCACGACTTTCACGTCTCAAGTGAGCCGCCACACGCGCTTGGAGTTCTTTAACCCCAAATGGTTTGCAAATATAATCATCCGCCCCATAGCTCAGTCCCTGAACGATATCCCCTTCTTGCGTTCTGGCTGTAATAAAAAGTATGGGGCAATCCACCTGATCACGAATCTCATGACAAAACTGGAGACCGTCAACATCAGGCATCATGATATCCAGTATAATCAAGTCAAACCGTGGAAGCGAGTTCTTATCCAAGTCCAAAACACTCGTAAGTCCTGTCACCTTATGGTTTTGAAGCTCTAAGGCCTTTACAACCAATTTCACAATATCTTCCTGATCATCAATAACAAGTATCTGAGCCATAAGCTTTCCTTTCGTTCACAGTTACCCTTATCATATCATCTATAAAAGATAACTGACAAGGCGTAAAGTAGATAAATATGAGTTGGATAAAAGACATAGAACAAATATTTTGAACCATTCCCTCTTTGACCGTTATAACAAAGCATTAAAGGAGCAGCAAATATTTCCATCCATTCAATGTATTTAAACATTAAATCATGAAAAGAAGGTCTAGTTAGAACAATCGCCATTAGTACCCAAACAAGACTAACACTCACAAAAGCAAGCACTTCTTTCTTAAGATTCCTATGACAAAGATACATAGCGATACCAGTCAAAAGCAACCACGTTCCTCCGTCACTGATAGACGTATGAGTTGGAAACACTGTGTAATTAAGTAAATTAATGAAGAAAGTAAAGACTGGTTTGTTTTGACCTAACAGATAAAAAGGTACCAATAACCATGGAAGCAGCAATGGGAAAAGTAAGGTTGGGATTCCTTTTAGATATTTCTTTTCTTGAATCCAAGCGATACCTTGAAGAGCAACGAGCAAGATAGCAAATGACGACAGCATCATATTTTGTGGAAAGAAACCATCTGGTCTCACAAGAGGATGTAAAAAATTATAAAACCCAAACTGAATCAATCCCATTAAAATTGCTAAAGCATAAATCTTTAGGAAGTATTTCTTTCGATTGTGTGTATGAACAAAACCTTCAATCACAGCAAATAGAAATAAGGGGGCCGCTAATCTCCCAATCATAGTAAACCAAATGGGGATTTTGCCTGTATAGTCAAAAAAATAATGAATATGGTCGAATACCATAGTAATGAGGGCTATATATTTGAGTTGGAAACCTGATAGACTTAAACGTTTCATAATAACTCTCCTTTCTTTTCATCCTTAGTATAAAAAATTAACTAATATAGTTTGCTTTTCAGACAAACAATTAATATTATTTTAGGATAATCATTGAAGACTAATACACTATCCATGTTATTTCTTATATTATCTTTTTGTTTTGAAATCTATGGAACAAATAAATAACATAGTCACACCAACTATCCATAAAGGCAAGGTAGTGAGTTGACGCCAATCACCTATGAGAATGCTGTTAATAGGAAATGCAATAGGAAGCCAATGAATAGACAAGAAAACTTTATTACTAGCAAAAATAATAAAAATAATTTCAACCATAGAGATAATAATATTACTGGCACTGTTCAGACTCACTTGTGTTAAGTAATGAAAATGATTGAGAAAGATAATTAGCATCCAACTTGATAGGCTTACTACAAATCCATCAAGGCTATGTTTTAAGAGTAGATTTATACTAATCCAACTCAATAAAGAAGGTAGGCTAAGGATTAGGTCTGCTATTAAAAGTTTAGCCAACCATAAACGTCTTTTCTTAGGATAACTCGATATTTCTTGATATTGATTAGAGTGTTTTTCCTGTTCAATCCCTAAAATTGACAAAAATACTGTTAATAGTGGATAGCATAAAAAAGATAATATGGCTAAATTTGTTAGAGAAAAACCATTAGGAACGAAACTTACATAAAGGGGGATTAAAAGAATCTCTAGTAACGAAAAAATGACAATAAGATAGAGACTAATAGTATTCTTTAATTTAAGTAACTCACACCTTAGCATTTGATTGTCTCCTTTGCAGGACATAAGATAAAAGTGGTGTCACTGCTATTGATAGTATCATCGTAAGTAACACTTGCAAAATGCTGTATTGATTTTGATTTACAATAATATCCCCTGATGGTTTAAGGTTTAATATAAATTGAGCTATTTTATAGTGATAGGTATAGGGCAAGACGAACCAGAGTGAACTCTGAGCAATAAAGGGGGATATTAAAAGACAACTCAGTGTGTTAAGTGCTAATAGGATGAAATGACTAATGTATTTAGACATCAGATAAAGAAAAGGAATATTCCATAAAGTTGTCATCCAAATTAAGATTAATGAAATAGCTGTTTTAGGAATATTTATTGGAATAAAACCTGCATAAATAAATGCAACGAGACTGAGGAAAACTAGTAAGAATAGACTTGAAATTAACGTTCTCATTCCTATAAGCACCATTTTCATCAGAGAAATTTCCCAAGCGAAACTCCCGTTTGTAACATTTTGAAAATCCCCCGCCTGACCTTCTAAACGTCTATCAACTATGAACAATAGACCATTCACTAGATATAAAAAGATAGCTTCCCACCAATAGACTGAAAAGGGAACAAAAATCTGTAATCCTCCCATTAAAAAGGCTATAAGAACGGTTAAAAACGGTATGATTATTAAGAATTTAGTCGTTCCTAAATGTCGTAATTTGAGCAATTCCGAATAGAATATCTTTTGCATATCAGTAACCCCCATTAACAATTTTAAAGAAGAGTCTCTCAAGACTATCCACATTTTTATTTTCACCATCATATTGTATTTTACCTTTGTCGAGAATAAGTATATGATCGGCAACCTTACTTATTTCTAAAAGTTGATGGCTAGAAACCAGAATTGTCATCCCTTTTGCCTTCAAAGAACGAATAAGGTCTAGCAGTTCTTTTATACCATCAGGATCAAGTCCATTAGTAGGCTCATCAAGAATTAAGAATTGGGGGCGGTTAAAATAGCCATGCCAATTCCTAATCGTTGCTTCATACCTAATGAAAATTTACCGGCCTTTTTCTTTCTAGTATTTGAAAGACCAATTATTTCTAAGATTTTAATAATCTTTGAATCAGGAATATCATATAGTAACGCTTTTGTTTTTAAATTATCAAAAGCCGAAAGGTTGTGATAAATAGCAGGTGCTTCGATTAATGCACCTAATGATTGTTTGCCTTTTGGTATGCCATCGAATTGAATTTCTCCACTACTTTTGGGAAGCAAACCAAAAAGTATTTTCATCAGTGTCGACTTACCGGCACCATTAACCCCTAAGAGACCACAAACTGTTCCAGATTCAATAGTAAATGTGACATTGTCTAAAATAGTCTTATCTTTGTATGATTTTGAAAGTTGTTTAACAGTTATTTGCATTGGTACACCTCTTTTAGAATATGTGTTTTTTCAATATAAGCTTATATCTTACTAATATCAAAAACCACATACTCTCCTTTCTTTTCATCATTAGTATAAAAAACAAATTTAAGGAAAGTATCAGTTTTTTGGATAAAATACAAAAAAACTATCCCAAGTCTTAACTTGAGATAGCTATGTCTTTATTTAACAACAGATTCTTTGTAGTCACACTCTTCGTTACTACAGATGACTTGTTTGCCACCACCACGTACTTTCTTCTCGACGAGGTAATCGCCTGATTTAGGACAGTTACGTCCAACAGGGATATCCCACGACGTAAATTCACAGTCAGGATAGCGATCACAACCGTAGAAGACACGATTACGTTTTGTCTTACGTTCGATGACCTGACCTTGACCACAGGTTGGACAAGTAACGCCAATTTCTTTAGTAATGGCCTTGGTGTTATGACAGTCTGGGAAGTTACTACATGCATAAAACTTACCGTATCGACCAAGTTTGATGACCATTGGGTGACCACAGAGGTCACAATCAAAACCAGCAGGCTCATCCTTGATTTGGATTTTTTCAATACCTTCTTCAGCTTTTTCCAATTCTTTTTGGAAAGGTTTGAAGAATTCATCAATTACCTTCTGCCATTGTTCCTTACCAATTTCAACCTTATCAAGTTTACCCTCCATTTCGGCGGTGAATTTAACATCCACGATATCTGGGAAGAATTCGACGATCAAGCTATTTACGATTTCACCAAGTTCAGTTGGTTCAAAACGTTTTGCCACCAATTTGACATAGTAGCGACGTTGAATAACATCAAGCGTTGGCGCATAAGTTGACGGACGACCAACGCCATTTTCTTCCAGCGTCTTAATCAGTGTCGCTTCAGAATAGCGTGCAGGTGGTTGCGTAAAGTGTTGTTCAGGCGTTGTCACAACCTTCTTAACCGTATCACCTTCAGCCATATCAGGAAGCATTTTATTTTTATCAGAGTCGTTGTAAACGGCCATATAACCGTCAAACTTGATTTGGCTACCATTTGCTGTGAAAATGACTCCGTTTTGAGACAAGGTCACCTTCATCGTATCAAATACAGCAGCTGTCATTTGACTGGCCACAAAACGATTCCAAATAAGGGTATAGAGCTTGAGCTGATCCTTATCCAAATACTTGGCAATGCTTTCTGGTGTTTGGAAAACATTTGAAGGACGAATAGCCTCGTGGGCATCTTGCGCCGCTGAGCTATTTTTCACCTTACTACCATGCTTAGAATACTTAGAACCAAAGCGTTCTGTAATAAATTCAGCAGCTTGGTTTTGAGCAACTGGACTGATACGTGTAGAGTCCGTACGCATATAGGTAATCAAACCTTGTGCTCCTGAACCAAGATTAATCCCTTCGTACAACTGTTGGGCAACCATCATGGTCTTACGTGTACGGAAGTTAATCTTATTGGCAGCATCCTGTTGGAGAGAGGAGGTAGTATATGGCAATGGTGCATTACGACGGCGTTCTTTTTTCTCTACCTTATCTACGTTGAAGTCGTCACTTGTGATACGAGAAAGAACAGCTTGAACATCGTCATTATTGTTGAGCTTAAGCTTTTTACCATCCAAGCCATAGAAGCTAGCTTGAAACTTCTTAGCCCCCTTCTTAAAGGCACCATCAATAGTCCAATATTCTTCTGGTTTAAAAGCCTTGATTTCATTCTCACGGTCTATAATAAGCTTAAGAGCTACCGATTGCACCCGACCTGCAGAAAGACCTTTCTTAACCTTCTTCCAAAGAAGTGGAGAGATTGAGTAACCCACAATACGGTCCAAGACACGACGAGCTTGCTGCGCATCTACCAAGTCCATGTCAATGGCGCGTGGCTCCACAAAGGCATTTTTCACTGCATCTTTAGTAATTTCGTTAAAGACGACACGATTTTTTTCCTCTGGCTCTAATCCAAGAATATGTGACAAATGCCATGAAATGGCTTCCCCTTCACGGTCCGGGTCACTTGCGAGAAAGACTTGCTTGGCTTTTTTAGCCTCTTTCTTCAATTCATTGATAAGAGGTCCTTTACCACGAATATTAATGTACTGAGGTTCGTAGTTGTTTTCAAAATCAATAGACATACTTGATTTTTTCAAATCACGGATATGCCCAACAGAGGCTACAACTTTATAATTGCGCCCAAGGTACTTTTCAATAGTTTTTGCTTTGGCAGGAGACTCCACGATAACCAAATTTTTCTTTGGTGTCGCCCTCTTTTTAGTCGTCTTTTTAGCCGTTGTTTTCTTTGTTGCTTTAGTTTTTGTTTTTGTTGTCGTTGCTGTCGCCATAGACTATTTCCTTATAATGTTATAAACTGGCTGCGCCACTAATCTGTCTAAAATCTAGTCACAAGACATTAAAAAATGTAACATCTTGGACCGAGCAACTAACATGATACCGTCCTTTTCTTTAACTGTCAATAAAAAACTTTTTCCCTATAGGAGAAGTTTGATTTTTAAGAAAACTCTGAAAGGATGTCAAACCCTGTCGTAATGCACTTTGCACCCTCTTGAATCAAGTGATGACATCCGTCTGACTTTCCATCTAAAATATTTCCTGGAATAGCAAAAACATCTCTACCTTCTTCCATGGCACGCTCACAAGTAATCAGACTCCCCGAACGAAGCTTAGCTTCAACCACCATAACTCCTTGACACAATCCAGAAATTATCCGATTGCGTTCAGGGAAATGGTATTTAAGTGGCTGTTCGCCCGGTCCGTATTCTGAAAGAACTAAATGATTTTTGGACATATAGTCCTGCAAAGCTTTATTTTCTTTTGGATAATAAACATCAAGTCCTGTCCCGATAACTGCAATGGTCTTACCTTTATTTTTCAAGGCCTCCATATGAGCACAAGTATCAATCCCACGCGCCAAACCACTCACAATAGTAAAGTGATTCCCAAGTTCACTAACAATTTTTCGAACAGACTGTTTGCCTATTTCGGAGCACTTTCTTGCCCCAACAACAGCTAGCTTTGGTTTACTTAACAAATCAATATTCCCTTGATAAAAGAGGAGGACAGGTGGATTATAGCTATGCTTCAGCTCAATGGGATACTCCTTATCAAAAATTGATAAGGTCGAAAAACGTTGAAAATCTCCCTTAAGCTGCTTAATATCTAAATTCTTGTATTTTTCCATAAAGAGAACTGCATTTTTAGACTTAGATACCACTGCCATATCACGTAAGCTCAGTTTTTTATCTTGATTTTTTTGATAGTCTAAAATATTAAGAATATTTAGATTTGTCAATCCAGCTGCTTTTAGTTTAAAAAGTTCAAAGTTATTCATGTAACTACCTCCATTTCATTATTCGCAAGAGAAATAGAAAAAAAGCCCCTTCATGGAACTTTTGTTATTTATAAGGCATTTTCAGAAGTAAAATATGATGCCGCCCCTAAGAGGTTACTGTCGTTATGGAAATGACAAGCTTGAATTGTTATCGGCTCAAAACCTAATTCTGGTTTTTCATTAAATAACTCTTCATAAGCATTAACAATACCTTCTATCAAAGTATTTTGGCTGCTGATGCCTCCACCGATAACAACTTCATCCAATTTGAATAAACTCTGCAAATTAAGAATCAGAACAGCAATTTCATGACAATAGTCCTTAAATAGACGTTTTAGTTGTTCAGAGTGATTTTCATCTAAAGCGGAGAAAACTACTAAACTATCATCCTGTTCTAAACCAAGTATTTGACTAGCTTCATGAACGAAACCTACCGCAGAACCTTTATTATCGACAAGGCTAATCAGTGCTTGCTTAAATAAGGTCCACTGGGAAGGGAGAGCCGTTTGACTCTTGCTTTGGGGACTTGGAGAACGCAAATATCGGGTAACCGACAGAGGAGTTAACAAGTCCCCCTGTGAGACAATGCCTAAGCCAACACCGGTACCTAAAACCAAGGCAGCACCACAATCCAAATCCTGTAAGCTACCATATCTTGCTTCAGCCAAAGCTGCCGCATCAGCATCATTGATAACCTTTACAGGCAGTTGAAATGTTTTTGACAAGCGTGTCCCCAGAGGAATGGCTGTCAAATAAGGAATAAGACCACCCTTGAAAACAAAACCTCGTTTACTATTAATTTCGCCCGGGCATGCAATAGCAATACCAGAAATAGCATTCTTAAATGATGAAATAATACTCTCTAAAGTTATCCAGAAATTATCTAGGGACGATGGTGTAGGCACTTTAGATTGGTTGCTAATTCTAAAATCATTATCAACTAAACCAAATTTGATAAAGGTCCCTCCAATATCAATAGCTAAAATCACGCCACTTCACCTACTTTTTTATGATTGACTTTATTGGTTCGAAGCTTCTTCTATGAATTGGTGTTACACCAAATTTATCTAGGCCAGACAGATGATCCTTGGTGCCATAGCCTGCATTTTGGTCAAAGGCGTAGCCAGGAAACTCCTGATCATAATCAGCCATCATCTTATCCCGAGTTACCTTTGCTACGATTGAAGCTGCCGCAATTGATAAAGAATTAGCATCCCCTTTTATAATTGATGTTTGTCCTATTGGCAAGTCCAAAGTCATGGCATCAATTAACAAATGTTCTGGTTTGGGACTCAGTTTTTCAATAGCTTCAGCCATAGCAAGCTTGGTTGCTTCATAAATATTGACGTCATCAATCACATGATTATCCTTAATACCAATACCGACAGCTACTGCTTCCTCCATTACCTGCTTATAGATAGCTTCATGTTTAGATTTTGGAATCTTTTTACTGTCATTGAGACCCTTTATTTTGCAAAGCTTTGGTAAGATAACCGCTGCAGCTACTACTGGGCCAGCCAAAGGGCCACGTCCAACTTCATCAACACCTGCAATGAGTTCAACTCCCTGAGCATAAAGCGACTTTTCGTAACTGAGCATCTTTTCTAAGCGCTCTTCCTCAGCAATCTCAGCTAGGATAGCTTTACGACGTTGCTTAATGGCAGTCTGTACACCAGCTCGACTATCTTCCTCAAAACTTGCCCATCGGTAGTCATCAAGATCTGTCAATGCTGCCAATTGCTCCTTGACTTCTTTAATTGTCGCCATCAGTATCGACCCCAACAATATCAAGTGTGTAACGACCTAGTTTTCCATCACGAACTTCTTTGACAAATAGATTATAGAAACGGTCATAATCTTCACGGAAGCCAAGTTTTCGAGTCATTTCCATAATGATTTCTGGTGCCTCTTCTTCAAGGTCAATCCCTTTGAAGCGTTCCTCTAAACGTTCAGGATAGTAAGTTTTAAAATAGTTGAGTCCAAATATCGTCACTTCATCCATTGGCAATAGCTGGTCCTTGATGGCACCAGTCAAAGCGAGTTTCAATCCAACCAATTCATCTTCAAACTTAGGCCACAAAATACCTGGAGTATCAAGAATTTCCAAGTCTTTATTAGACTTCAACCACTGTTGACCTTTTGTAACGCCGGGTTTATTTCCTACAACAGCAATCTTTTTACCAGCTAAGCGGTTCATCAAGGTAGATTTCCCTGCATTTGGAATCCCAATAATCATGGTTCGTAAGGTCTCTTTCTGAATACCGCGTTCACGTAGCCGTTGAATCTTGTCAGCCATAAGACTCTTAGCAGCGTCTGTTACCAATTTAACTGTAGATTGTTCCTTGGAATTGATGGCCAAGGTTTTAATCCCTTGACTCTTAAAATAGGTACGCCATTCTTTCGTACGATTACTGTCAGCGAGGTCAGCCTTATTGAGAATTAGAAGCTTTGGTTTATCGCCAACAATTTTGGTCAGCATAGGGTTCTGACTCGAAAGTGGCAAACGTGCATCCACTAAAATTGTAACAAAATCAACATGTTTAAGGTTCTCCTGAACCTGTCGACGGGCCTTAGACATGTGGCCTGGAAACCATTGAATAGTAGCCATATATGTTTCTCCTTTTGTATTCTTAGCAAAATATCATTTAAAATCTTTAAAAAAAGCCAAATCATTGGCTTTGCTTTACTTATTATTATAACAGATTTAATTTGAGATGCCCAATTGATAAAGGTTACCTACCCCTCAACAGGCATAAAGTTACCAACAATCTTACCAATGATTCGAGGATCTTCGTCATAGGGTGCAAACTTATCACCATAACGTTTATTGAGAGAAACTAAACGAAGACCCTCTTCCTCACGATAGACCTTTTTGATATAGGTTTGACCATCCCAGTCTACAGCATAAACAGCTCCATCATAATCAAAGCCCGTTTGTTTGATTAGCACTACTTCTCCATTTAGGTAGGTAGGTTCCATAGAGTCTCCAAATACCCATGACGCAAAATCGTGATCTAATTCTTCATCATAGAAAACTTCATCGTAATTGCCATCACCAAAGTAAGTATAACCTGTTCCGGCTGACAAACGCTCGAAAACTTTGTAAGAATATAACGGAATAACAGGTGCCTTCTGCTTTTCTGCTTCTTGCTCCTCCAAGAGAGCCTTAGTGAGTCGCAAAGCTTCCTGACGATTTTCCTCATTTAATTCCAAGTACACTTCTACAATCTCATGTTCAGATAGAAAATATGTCTCAGCTACACCAAAAAGTTCAGCCAATACCGATAGATTCTTTTGATTTGGTTTCGTCTTACCATTTTCCCAGTTAAAATAAGAGGAGCGAGAAATTCCTAGATGCTTAGCCACTGCTGCCTGACTCATTCCTTGTGCTTCTCGAATTTCCTTAAGTCGTTGTCCTGAAAACATAGCTACCTCCGTAAGTTAATAAACTAACATTAGTTTATCAAAAAAAGCCGTTAACTTCAAGTGAAACTAACTACTTTTACAATTCTCTTTTGTATTGTTCTTTAACTAAAAATCCTAGATGGTTTAGTGCCTCTTCTATATAAGCCATATCCTGTTCACTATCTGCTTCGACAAGATGGTAATGAACGCCATTTGTTAAATCAGATAAGGGACGAAAGTCATTTGACGATGATTGATCTAAAAAATGACTAACATCTCGACGACAAGTCAATTTCAACAAAGTCTGAATTTCTCCGTAAACTGGATGATCTATCATGATATTTTGAATACGTCCTCCATTATCAACAATAGACAAAAGCTCATCTTTCATATCTGACACAGTATGATTCACCTTAAACAGCCTACGTATATAACAATTGTCATCGCTACTTTTATAGATATAGCCCCTATTAGTTGAAATAATCTGGGCACCATCTGCACGTAAGAGGGCAATATCTTGAACAATGATTTGACGTGTCACACCAAAATGCTCCGCCAAACTTTGTCCATTCATTGCTTCCTTAGCTCCCTTTAAGAGTGCCAATAATTCTTCTTTTCGATTTGAAGCCATAGACAAACCCTCCCTCTTTCAACTAGCGTATTTTTCGAATACTTTTGAAAATCGTTAATGCTATTACATAATCTATCATACTATGGATAATAGTGCCAAAACCAACTAAAACAAAAAGAACATAGAACAGTTTTTGGAAATCCTCACCAGTTACAGAATAAAAAATCACGCAAGCAAGAACTTCACCTAAGGCATGGATAAGTCCTAAAACAAAGTTGAAAAGTAATGATGATTTATGGTTTTCTATCGTTTGTGGAAATTTTTTCAAATAGAGTGCGCCTAAAAAACCAAATATAATATGAGAAAATGCTCTAAAAACAACCACAATCGGATAGCCCGCCATAAAGTATCCCAAACTAGAAGCTAAGATAACAAAAGCTGCTACCCAGGGCGATATAAACATAGCTAGAAATATTGGAACATGACTCCCCAAAGTATACGAAGCCGGTGGGATGATTAGTTTAATTGGCATAATACTTGGGATAAGGATAGCAATTGCAGTTAATAAAGCTGCAAAGGTCATTTCTTGAATTCTCTTTTTAGGTTTCATTATTTACTCCTTTTACTGTATATACATTAGTATATTACAGTGTATAGTTATATAAGTCAATAATTTTCAGAAAAAAACACTAGAGCAAAGTGCCCTAGCGTTCTAAGTTTCTTATTTACGTTTTTTCTTAGCTTTCTTCATCTTGTTGGCTTGACGCTTCATCGCATGTTTCATGGCAAAGGAACCAACCTTACCTTTAAGACCACCACCAAGCATTTGGCTTAGATCCATATTACCAAGGTCTGGCATACCTGCGCCACCCATCATGCCTTCAAGAGCAGACATGTCCATATTACCCATATCAGGCATATTTGGCATGTTTTTTGGCAGATTATTTGGGTTAAGACCCATTTGACGCATCATTTGCTCCATATCACCAGACATAACACCTTGCATCATTTGTTTGGCTTGGTTGAAGTCTTTAATAAACTTGTTTACTTCAATAAAGGTATTCCCTGAACCATTTGCAATACGGCGACGACGACTTGGGGTCAAAAGATCTGGATTTTCACGCTCTTCTGGTGTCATTGATGATACAATGGCACGCTTGCGTGCAATCTGTTTCTCGTCTACTTTAACATTAGCCAAGGCTGGATTGTTAGCCATACCTGGCAACATCTTAAGCAAATCCTCCATAGGACCCATATTTTGCACTTGGTCTAATTGGTCGATGAAGTCATTGAAGTCAAAGGTATTTTCACGCATCTTTTCAGCCAACTCAAGAGATTTTTTCTCGTCGTACTCTTGAGAAGCTTTTTCAATAAGGGTAAGAAGGTCACCCATACCTAAGATACGGCTTGACATACGGTCTGGGTGGAAAGTCTCAATATCTGTGATTTTCTCACCAGTACCTGTGAATTTAATTGGCTTACCAGTAATCTCACGAATAGAAAGAGCCGCACCACCACGTGTGTCACCGTCAATTTTAGTAAGAACGACACCTGTGATATCTAGTTGTTCATTGAACTCCTTGGCAACGTTAGCAGCTTCCTGACCAATCATGCTATCTACAACCAAGAGAATTTCGTTTGGATGAGCAAAATTCTTAATCTCATGCAACTCTTGCATGAGAGTCTCGTCAATCTGCAAACGACCAGCCGTATCAATCAAGACATAGTCATTCTTATTGGCACGCGCTTGTTCCAAACCATTTTTGACAATCTCAACCGCCGGTGTCTCTGTACCCATATCAAAAACAGGAACATTGATTTGTTGTCCCAAAGTCTTCAACTGGTCAATGGCTGCTGGACGATAAATATCCGCAGCAATCATCATTGGACGAGCTTCTTGTTCTTTAATCAGCTTATTAGCCAATTTACCAGCAAAGGTTGTTTTACCAGCACCTTGAAGACCAACCATCATAATGATTGTTGGAATCTTTGGAGATTTCTCAATTTCAGATGTTTCAGACCCAAGAATATCTGTCAATTCTTCATTAACGATCTTGATGATTTGTTGCGAAGCATCAAGAGTATCAATGATTTCGTGACCTACAGCACGTTCACGAACACGTTTAATGAATGTCTTAACAACTGGTAGGGCTACGTCTGCTTCAAGAAGTGCCAGACGAATCTCTTTAGTGACTTCTTGAACTTCTTTCTCTGAAAGTTTTCCTTTACGTCTTAAATTTTTGAAAACGCCTTGCAAGCGTTCCGTTAAGCCTTCAAAAGCCATATATCATTTCCTCTCTTAATTTCTGCTTGAATCTAATCTCTATTATCAATGCTGCTAAGCACAGCAATTTGTTCCTGAAGATAGCTATCGTCTGGGTATTTTTCCATAATATCATCAAAAATTTGACTACGAACGATGTAATCTGAATACATATGTAGTTTCATCTCGTAAGCTTCTAAAATCTTCTCAGTACGCTTGATGTTATCATATACAGCCTGACGACTCACACCAAATTCCTCGGCAATTTCTGCCAAACTATAATCATCCGCATAATATAGCTCAATATAGTTCATCTGCTTATCTGTTAACAAGGCTGCATAGAACTCAAAAAGGGCATTCATGCGATTGGTTTTTTCAATTTCCATAAGCTCCATTTTACCATAAAATCATGGTATTAGCACGATTCTTGTGCAGAAAAAAGCCGTGACTGTTAATTGTTCTCCAAATAAAATTCAAAACGGTCGCCAACATAGTAACTTCGTACATATTCGAAAGCCTGCCCGTCTTGGAGGAAGGAAATCTGTGTCAAACTCAAGAGAGCATCACCGATCTTAACCTTTAGGTGCTTGGCTAGACTACTATTGGCCAAACTGGCTGATATGGTCTGCTGACTTTTCCCTATTTCATAGCCATTATCAGTTAAGGTTTTGAAGAAGTGTTCGGTAATTTCTGATTCCTTAAAACCTCGGATAATTTTCTCAGGGATACTAGCAATCTCATAGGCAACTGGAATGTCATCGGCAAAGCGAACACGTTCCATACGAATGACATAGGACTGCGGTAAAACACCTAAATTCTTGATTTCAAATTCATTGGGATGTACACGTTGATAAGAAATAAGCTCACTAGATGGTTTCTTGCCTTGGGATTTGACAATCTCAGTAAAACTCGTAGTTCCACGCATCTTTTCCTTAACTCGACTGCTAGCCACAAAAGTACCACTGCCTGGTTTGCGTTCTAAAATCCCCTCATCCACTAAAAGTGTTATGGCCTGACGAACAGTCATACGACTCACATCAAAAGTCTCGCAAAGATCTCGCTCGCTAGGGAGACGTTGCCCGATTTTCCAAGTACCATCATCAACATCTTCCTTAATCTTATCATGTATGCGAATATACGCTGGTAACATCTAATACCCCCTTCTGTACCCCTATTTTACAAAAAAAGGGACAGAATTGTAAAGAAGAGTAAGAGACTTACAGTTTCTCGTATAAATCTAGGTGCTAAGTCCATAAATTTGTGATACAATGATTGCATAAGAAAGAGTCCATGTGTGACGTAAAAAGAAAGGGTAATAATGACTGACATTTCTACTTTGAATGATGTGCAGAAAATCATTGTTCTAGACTATGGTAGCCAATACAATCAGCTGATTGCACGTCGTATTCGTGAATTTGGTGTTTTCTCTGAATTGAAGAGCCATAAAATTACCGCTGATGAAGTCCGTGCCATCAATCCTATCGGTATCGTACTTTCTGGTGGTCCTAACTCTGTTTATGCCGAAGATGCATTTGGTATTGACGAAGAGATTTTGGAACTTGGTATTCCTATTCTTGGTATCTGTTACGGAATGCAACTTTTGACCCACAAACTCGGTGGTAAAGTTGTTCCAGCTGGTGAAGCAGGTAACCGTGAGTATGGCCAATCAACACTTCGCCTTCGTGCCCAATCACAGCTCTTTGCAGGAACTCCTGAAGAACAAGTCGTTCTAATGAGCCACGGTGATGCTGTTACAGAAATTCCAGAAGGTTTCCATCTTGTTGGTGACTCAGTGGATTGCCCATTCGCTGCGATGGAAGATACCGAGAAAAACTTCTATGGTATCCAATTCCACCCAGAAGTTCGTCACTCTGTATATGGTAACGACATTTTGAAAAACTTTGCTTTTGGTATCTGTGGTGCCAAAGGTGACTGGTCAATGGCTAACTTCGTAGATATGCAAATTGCACAAATCCGTGAAACAGTTGGTGACCGTAAAGTCCTTCTTGGACTCTCAGGTGGGGTTGACTCATCTGTTGTTGGTGTCCTTTTGCAAAAAGCTATCGGTGATCAATTGACATGTATCTTCGTTGACCACGGTCTTCTCCGTAAAGGTGAAGGTGACCAAGTTATGGAGATGCTTGGAGGTAAATTTGGCCTTAACATTATCCGTGTTGATGCTTCTAAACGCTTCCTAGACCTCTTGGCTGGTGTTGATGATCCTGAGAAAAAACGTAAAATCATTGGTAACGAGTTTGTTTACGTCTTTGATGACGAAGCAAGCAAACTTAAAGGTGTAGACTTCCTAGCTCAAGGAACGCTCTATACTGATATTATTGAATCAGGTACTGAGACAGCTCAAACAATCAAATCTCACCACAACGTTGGTGGTCTTCCAGAAGACATGCAATTTGAATTGATTGAACCACTTAATACCCTCTTTAAAGATGAAGTTCGTGCCCTTGGTACTGAAATGGGAATGCCTGATGAAGTCGTTTGGCGTCAACCTTTCCCAGGACCAGGACTTGCCATCCGTGTTATGGGTGAAATCACTGAAGAGAAACTTGAAACCGTTCGTGAGTCTGATGCTATCCTTCGTGAAGAAATTGCCAAAGCCGGCCTTGATCGTGATGTATGGCAATACTTCACTGTTAACACAGGCGTTCGTTCTGTCGGTGTTATGGGTGATGGCCGTACTTACGACTACACTATCGCTATCCGTGCTATCACTTCAATCGACGGTATGACAGCTGACTTTGCGAAACTTCCATGGGAAGTTCTTCAAAAGATTTCTGTTCGAATCGTTAACGAAGTTGACCACGTTAACCGTATCGTCTACGATATTACAAGTAAACCACCTGCAACAGTAGAGTGGGAATAAAACCAAAATCATTAAAAGCGCTGAACGCAATCGTTCAACGCTTTTTGTTTTTATATCTAAATGAAGTTTTAAACAAATAAAAATTCCACCGATATAAATCAAACGATGGAATTTTATTCTGATATACTGTTTTCAAAAAGTAGTTTAGTCAATTTACACCACTCGACTCTTCACATAGTCAGGATAGCATAGATAGATGTTTGCTTACTTAGTGAAATCCAATACTTTACGTCCTTGAATTTCACCTTTTTCCATTTGATCAAAGACTTCTACCGCTGTATCAACAGGAACAGTTTCAACAACCGGTACTACCAATCCTTGTGCACCAAAGTCGAAGGCTTCTTCTAAGTCTTTACGTGTACCTACAAGAGATCCAACAACACGGATACCATCTAGAACTGTTTTGACAATTGAGAGCTCCATATATTCAGATGGGAGACCAACCGCAACGACTGTTCCACCAGCACGTACACTATCGATAGCCTGATTGAAAGCAACCTTAGAAACAGCGGTTACAACAGCACTGTGTGTACCACCAGTTTTTTCTTGGATATAGCCTGCTACATCTTCAACTTCTTTACCGTTCACCACTAAATCAGCACCAGATTCTTTAGCCAAATCAAGTTTATCTTGGTTGATATCAACAGCCACTACTCGTGCATTGAAAACTTTCTTAGCATATTGAATAGCCAAGTTACCTAGTCCTCCAGCACCATAAATAGCTACCCATTGACCAGGTTCAACTTTAGCTTCTTTAATAGCTTTATATGTTGTAACTCCCGCACAGGTAATAGATGAAGCTTGAGCAGGATTAAGTCCTTCTGGAACTTTCACAGCATAGTCAGCGGTAACCAAAGCATAGTCACTCATACCACCATCAACACTATAACCAGCATTTTTTACAGAACGACAGAGTGTTTCACGACCAGTTGTACAGTATTCACAATAACCACATCCTTCGAAGAACCAAGCGATTGATACGCGGTCTCCTTTTTTAAGTGTTTCAACCCCTTCGCCAACTTCTTCGACAATACCAATACCTTCGTGGCCCAGTATACGACCTGGTACTTGACCAAAGTCTCCATGAGATACGTGAAGGTCAGTATGACAAACGCCACAGTACTCAACTTTAACCAAAGCTTGACCATGACCAACTACTGCTGGTTTTTCATGTTCAACAACTTCAACACCTGTGCTTGCTTGATTAACAACAACTGCTCTCATCTTAATTACCTCCATATGATAACTTTTAACACCTTCATTATAGCACTTACAGAGGTAATATCAACGCTTACATAAAGTTTTTCTTAGCTTGCGAAAACTTTCTTGAAAAGTCTCTATACAAATTCGATAAGTACTATTTTTTCTGCTGATATAGCTATATTTCAATCATTCCCAAGATATCTATACTGTCTCACAAGTGTCTTGGAATCCGGTAGGCTGACTTCAAAATGGAAATAATGATTGCGTCCATCTCTGGCGTTCTCTTTATTGAGCAGAAAATAATTCTTTTGACTGATAGCCATCTCTCTAAGGATATCATCCGTCAAAAAGGTTAAGGGAATATCCATGGCAGAATAGCGATAAAAGTCTTCTTCAAATTTTAAATAGCTAGCAGAAAAATAGTCAATTTGAAGTTTATCATCATAAATTTTTCTCTTCTTCATCTATGTTTTCAACCCCCAAACTAATTTCTAATATATCCTTTGTTAGAATACATTTATGTCGCTTGCAAGATTTTATAGTAACTTGATTAAAATCCAAGTCAACCACATAGCCACTACATCTACAGCTCCTACCTTGATCCTTTATCTGAAAATTTCCCAATAATTGACCTGAATAAAGCTGGTTTAATAAAGTAAACTTCTCTAAATCATCCAAATGACTCGTAAGATTTTCTTTAGTCTTATCTTCATGTAGGGAACTTGTGTGTTCCGACAAGAAAAAGCCCATCCACTTCATCATTCCCCTATCTTTATGTTCCCTAGCTGATTGAAAGGGAAGGTAACTACGGTCTATCATTTTAAGCCATCTAATCCTCCAGCAGAGTGTCCACCAATAAGCTTACTTCGAGCAAGACTCCTAGATGCCTCCTGTAAAGAAGTTGCTTTTTGAATGGTCGTAAAGCCAAATTCCTGTCTAATACTATCTATAGCTGCTTGAAGCCTTTCTTCTTTATCAATGTCATCTGGATTATCAAATAAAGAAAGAATTTGAAGCCCTGCATCTACAAAATTTGCATAAGAGACACTCACACTTCGAACAGCCCCTCCTTGATACTTCTTCCTAAAGAGTGCAATGACATGTCCTATTAATATCCTTGTGTTATTAGCAGGTTCAATCTTCATCTGTGCTTGTAGCGAACGCTTGCCCTCTAACTTTGAAAATCCAATGCTAATGGAAACTTGACAAGCTTTCTTATGGGCTCGTCTTAACCTAATGGCTACCTGTTCCGCCATCTCTCTTAGAATCAATTCAATATCAGCTTGACGCTCATAGTCTCGTGGTAAGATTTGAGAATTTCCTAAGCCATGTGACTTTGGTTTATAAGGTTTATGAACATTACTCTCATCAATACCGTTAGCATGAAAAAAGAGGTCTAAACCTACAATACCTAACTCCTTTTTAAGAATATCAGGATTGCTATTAGCAAGTTCTCTAATGGAGCAAATTCCCAACTTGTTTAGCCGCTTCTCCATCCGCTTACCAATCCCCCAGAAATCAGTCATATGGGGAATATTCCAAACCTTAGTCTCGACATCTTCATAGGACCAGTTGGCTCTCATAGTAGCCGTATGTTTAGCCTCATTATCAAGAGCTAACTTAGCCAATAAGGGATTGCTGTTAGACATTCCAACTGTCGAGTAAATACCTGTCTCCCTCCAAATATCTCTTTGAATACGCCCTGAAATCATATCTAACTTATCTTTTCTAGTAACAGTCCTATCGGGAATAAAGTAATTCAGTGACGACGTGAGATCAATGAAACCCTCATCAATGGAATAGGGAAGAATATCTTCAACACTGGCATAATTCTGGAAAATGTGTTGAATCTGGATATTCTTTTTTATATAGAGATCCATTCTAGGAGGAACGATAAAGGTAACCTTGGCCCAAGATTCGATGTAATCTACAAAATCTCTATCCGTTGGAAGTCCCTGCTTTTTGGCATTATAATAATGAAACTTACGAGAATGAATGTCAAAAGGTAAGTCGTAAGAACGACTAACATTTGACTTGCCAAAAACTTGCTTAAATATAGGGGAAGAGGCTAGTATCAAACCATTCGCATTTTCAGCCCTACTCATCACACATAGAGAGGTCTTAAGAGGGTGCAGTCCACGTTCAACACACTCCACACTTGCATAGAAAGATTTCATATCTACAAAAGCAATATCACTTTGCGGTTCTCTTGAATAATCAAAATATCCCATGCTTGCCCTTTCGTTAGTTTATAAACTAACACTAGTATAAATTATAACTTCTTATATTTCAAGTATTTTCCATAAAAAAATAACAACATCCCTTCTAGAATGTTGTTATCCTTCTATTTTTTCCCTTTAACTTGGTCTGTGGCAACATCTTCGCCAAACCACTTGTTAGAAATCTTTTGGAATTCTCCTTTTTTATAAAGGGTTCTAAATCCTTGATTGATTTTTTTGATCAGTGTCTTATCTGCTTTACGAGCACCTACAGCAAAGCTTTCACCTTCATAACCAGCAGGCATAACATTATACTGATCCAGAACCCCTGATTTTTCTAAGTAGTAATTAGCATACACACGGTCAATCAATAGACCGTCAATACGTCCACTATCAAGGTCAATCAAGGCTTGAGTAAAGGTCGAATATTGGACTGCTTTTTGGTTGGCAACGATATCCTTCAAAATCTTCGGAGAAGCATTGAAAGCATCATAACCGGAAGACCCTGCTTGAGCACCTAAGGTCTTACCTGACATTCCAGCAACAGAATCAATTCCCGAAGACTTTTTAGTTACCAGTACTTGTTCATTGACCATATAAGGTTCCGTGAAGTCCGCAGACTGCTTACGCTCATCCGTGACCGAGTAACCGTTCCAAATGAGGTCAATTGTCCCATTCTTCAGTTCTGTTTCTTTCATATCCCAGTCAATAGCCTGCCATTCAACATCGATACCATACAATTTAAAGACTGCAGTTGCAAGATCAATATCAAAACCAACATAGCTACCATCCTTTTCCTCATATCCCATAGGAACAAAGGTTGCATCAAAACCAATTTTGATTTTCTTTTCTTTGGTATAGGTTTGCCACTGATCTTTCTGAGTTGCAAAATGTGAGCGCGAGCTGCAAGCTGATAGCGCAAACAAAGGCAAAATGACAAGACAGCCAAGCAAAATCGTTTTTACTATTTTTTTCATGGAAAATCCTCACTATTTTGGATTGATAGTGACAATCTCATCGGCGATGTGCTGTGCAAACTGCATATCGTGAGTGATAACGATTTGCGTAATCCCAGTCTCACGATTCTGCAAAATCAATTTCTCCACTTCTTGACGCAACTCAGGGTCAAGAGCTGATGTTGGTTCATCATAGCCGACAATTTTCGGATCAATCATCATAGCACGCGCAAATGCAACACGTTGTTTTTGTCCCCCAGAAAGAGAGTAAGGATAAGCATTTCCGTGAGCTCCAAGGCCTAAACGGTCAAGCAGAGCTTGAGCTTTTTTCTTAGCATCCTCCTTAGACATTCCCATCGTCTTAATTGGCGAAAGCGTTAGATTGTCTAAGACTGTTAAATGTGGAAACAGTTGGAAATCTTGGAAGACAAAACCGAGCAAATTACGACTTTCCATCTGATCCAAAGGAATCTCTTCATTTTCATAAATAATTTGTCCTGAATCAATGGTTTCAAGTCCTGCTAGCATACGCAAGAGAGTCGTTTTACCACCACCAGATGGTCCGACAATAGCTAAAATTTTTCCCTCTTCGACAGTTAGGTTATAGTTATCAAAAATTTTGTGTTGACCAAATTGCTTGGAAATATTTTTTAATTCTAACATAAGGTCTCCTATTTATAATAGTTGAATTTCTTTTCGATGTTTTTCGAAGCCACAGTCACAACACCCACAAGGATAAGATAGATAGCTCCAGCCACAAACATCGGTGCTAAGGTCGCATCACGGTTCGCAGCGGTACGACTTTCCAAAAGAAGGTCTCCAACCCCAAGCACATAAACCAATGATGAATCCTTAACCAAGTTAATAATCTCGTTAAAGATACTTGGCAAGACAATCTTGACTACCTGAGGAAGGATAATGTAGCGGATGGTTTGGAAAGGACTAAGTTTAAGCATTTTTGCTGCTTCGTATTGTCCTTTCGGAATAGCCAAGATTCCTCCACGGAAAATCTCTGCGAAATAAGCTGCATAGTTAAGCGTAAAAGCAAGAATAGCAGCTGGTAGACGATCGAAGACAATCCCTACACTCGGAAGAACATAATAAACGAAGATCAATTGTAAAAGGAGAGGCGTTCCACGCATAATCCAAACGTAAAGGGTTAATAACCAATTTAAAGGTTTGAATTTAATCTGCATTAAGAAAGCAAGTACAATCCCTAATGGAATCGACAGTACGATAACAATGAAAAATACTTGAAGTGTGACTACCGCACCGTTCAAAAGGGCTGGTAATACTTCCAAAACGTATGACATATAAACTCCTATAATTATTTAATATTGTTGAATATTATACCAAATTTTTTGAAAAAATGATATAAGATTTTGAAAATAGTAAAAAGGAGTGCGACTAGACCCAATTTTTAAAATGAGTTCATAATCACACTCCTGGGAGACTTAAATAGTCTGTCCTGAGAAACAAACAATACTTAAGTCTAGCATTCCTAAAGCTTATTTTAGATTTTCTTAACAAATTCAGATTTAAGTTTCATAGCGCCAAAACCATCAATCTTACAATCAATGTTATGGTCACCTTCAACCAAACGAATATTTTTAACACGTGTGCCTTGTTTAATATCTTTTGGCGCACCTTTCACTTTCAAATCTTTAATAACTGTAACAGTATCACCGTCAGCAAGACGTGTTCCATTGCTATCAAGAACCACAAGTCCTTCTTCTGCAACTTCGTTTGGATCCCACTCATAGGCACATTCAGGACATACAAGCAAGATTCCATCTTCATAAACATACTCTGAGTTACATTTTGGACAATTTGGTAATGACATAATTCTCTCCTAAGATTGTTATATAAATACTATTCTACTTTAGATTCTCCAATTAAGCAAGGGTAAAAAGGATAAAAACAAACAACATCCCTTACACTGTAAGAGATGTTAGTATTTTTATTCAACAGTAACTGATTTAGCCAAGTTACGTGGTTTATCGACATCAAGTCCACGATGAAGTGTTGCAAAGTAAGCAATCAATTGTGTCGGTACAACCATTGAAATTGGTGACAAGTAAGGGTGAACATTATTAAGAACGATGTCATCACCTTCTTTAGCAACATTTTCCTCAGCAATAGTCAACACTTTAGCACCACGAGCAGCTACCTCTTGAATATTACCACGAGTGTGGCTAGCAAGAACAGCGTCAGACAAGAGCGCAATAACAGGTGTACCATCTTCGATCAAAGCAATCGTTCCGTGTTTCAACTCCCCTGCTGCAAAACCTTCACATTGGATATATGAGATTTCTTTCAATTTAAGACTGGCTTCCATAGCAACATAGTAATCTTGACCACGACCAATATAGAAAGCGTTACGTGTTTCTGCAAGAAGAGCTGCCACTTTCTCGTCAATAACTTCTTTTTCAGAGAGTGTTGATTCGATAGATTGTGCTACAAGTGACAATTCATGTACCAAGTCGAAAGCTTTAGCTTTTTCATTACCATTAGCTTCACCCACTGCTTTAGCCAAGAAGGCAAGAGCTGCAATCTGAGCGGTGTAAGCTTTAGTAGAAGCTACGGCAATTTCTGGTCCAGCATGAAGAAGCATTGTGTGGTCAGCTTCACGAGAAAGGGTAGATCCCGGAACGTTTGTCACTGTCAAACTTGGAATACCCAACTCGTTAGCTTTAACAAGAACCTGACGGCTATCTGCTGTTTCACCTGATTGACTAATAAAGACAAAGAGAGGTTTCTTGCTAAGGAGTGGCATACCATAACCCCATTCAGAAGAAATACCAAGTTCAACTGGTGTATCTGTTAATTCTTCAAGCATCTTCTTAGAAGCAAAACCAGCATGATATGATGTTCCTGCCGCAAGGATATAGATACGATCAGCCTCTTGAACAGCCTTGATAATATCAGCATCTACAGTCACTTGTCCCTTGTCATCTGTGTAGGCTTGGATAAGCTTACGCATCACTGTTGGTTGCTCATCGATTTCTTTGAGCATGTAGTAAGGGTAAGTGCCTTTACCAATATCAGATAGGTCAAGTTCAGCTGTATAGCTATCACGTTCTTTAACAGTACCATCATAATCTTGAACTTCAACACTATCAGCTTTCACGATAACTAACTCTTGATCGTGAATTTCCATGTATTGATTAGTTTCGCGAATCATAGCCATGGCATCTGAGCAGACCATGTTATAGCCATCACCAAGACCAATCAAAAGTGGTGATTTGTTTTTTGCCACGTAAATTGTTGAGGCATCTTCAGAATCCATGAGAGCGAAGGCATATGATCCACGGATAATGTGAAGAGCTTTCTTGAATGCTTCAAGAGTTGACAAACCATCTTCTTCAACAAATTTTCCAATCAAGTGAACTGCAATTTCAGTATCGGTTTGACCTTTGAAATGATGACCAGAAAGGTATTCTTCCTTAATTTCAAGATAGTTTTCAATAACACCATTGTGAACCAAAACAAAACGTTCTGTTTCTGAGCGGTGTGGGTGAGCATTATCCTCTGTTGGTTTACCGTGAGTTGCCCAACGAGTATGTCCGATACCTGCAGTACCTTCTACTCCTTCAGTTTTAGCAGCAAGTTCCGCAATACGGCCAACAGCCTTAACCAATTGACTAGATGCTTCGCCAGCTACAAAGATACCAGCCGAATCATAACCACGGTATTCTAGCTTTTCAAGTCCTTGAATCAAGATATCAGTTGCATTTGTGTTACCTACAACACCAACAATTCCACACATATTTTTAATAATAACCTCAGATCAAAGAGGTCATGTCTCCTTCATTTAAAATTGGTATAGTCAATAAGCTCTTTAAAAAGCTTAACGAGGACAGTATATTCGATATATTTGACATTGTCAAGCATAAAAATTGGTATAGTCCTAAAAAGACCTTTTACTTGTCTCTTATCCTAAGGAATAATCCTTAAAATATGCTATAATAAGGCTATGCGAATTCAACAATTACATTATATTATCAAAATCGTCGAAACCGGCTCAATGAATGAAGCTGCAAAACAACTTTTCATTACGCAACCAAGTCTTTCAAATGCTGTTCGTGACTTGGAAAGAGAAATGGGAATTGATATCTTTATCCGTAACCCCAAGGGAATCACTTTAACCAAGGATGGAGTTGAATTTCTCTCTTATGCACGTCAGGTAGTGGAACAAACGAATCTCTTGGAAGAACGCTACAAGAGTCACACAGAAACACGTGAATTGTTTAGTGTTTCCTCTCAACACTACGCTTTTGTTGTCAATGCCTTCGTCTCACTTCTCAAGAGAGCTGACATGACACGTTACGAGCTCTTCTTACGCGAAACACGCACTTATGAAATCATTGAGGACGTTAAGAACTTCCGTTCAGAGATCGGCGTTCTCTTCCTTAACAGCTATAATCGAGATGTCTTGACTAAGATGTTTGATGACAACCGCCTCACATATACCAGTCTCTTCAAAGCTAGACCTCATATCTTTGTCAGCAAGTCAAACCCATTGGCTAAGCATGAAGTTGTCTCTTTGGAAGATTTAGAAGAATTTCCATACCTTAGCTATGATCAGGGGATTCATAATTCCTTCTACTATTCTGAAGAGATTCTCTCTCAGATTCCCCATAAAAAGTCTATCGTGGTTTCAGACCGAGCGACACTCTTCAACCTATTAATTGGTTTGGATGGTTACACCATTGCTACAGGTATTTTAAATAGTAATTTGAATGGTGATAATATTGTCTCTATCCCACTTGATATTGATGATGAAATTGATATTGTTTACTTGAAGCATGAAAAAGCAACCCTCTCTAAAATGGGGGAAAAATTCCTTGATAACCTCGTTAAAGAAGTCACTTTTGACAACTAATAGATGTTAGTCCCCAGCACATAATGTTGGGGACTTTTTATCGCTCAAACTGTCCAATTTAAGTGTTTAGTGCACAAAAAAAGAGCCTTTCGACTCTCATCATTATTTATAATTTTTATAGCTCGCCCAGGCCTCGTCTATAGATAAGGTCTCAGCATCTGTGTATGAGCCTCTATAGCTGTTCCAAACAAGACCACTTGTTGAACCAGTTGCTTGGGTAACTGGAGCTTGATCATAGGCAGTCAAACCATAGTATGCAATAATGCTATTTAATTTAGAAGCGTAAAGACTATCTGTAGCATAAGTCCCTGTCAGTGCCTGAGTGGCATCTGCATAACTACTTGTATTTGATTTCCAAGTTCCTGCATAAGTAGATGACGTCATCAAAGCAGCATAATCCGCTAGGGAATCACTCAGACTTCCATAAGAACGGAAGGGTTCATCAATCTCATAAGTCTTTCCTGTACCGTCATCTTCCCAAGTACGCATAGTAACGGAGTTTCCATTATAAGAGCCCTTAATCCCAAAGAAGTTGTAATAAGGAGCTTGACTCAGACCTGACTGACCTGAATTTGATTCCAAAATAGCTTGAGCAATTAGAACAGAAGCATAGATATTGTAATCTTGACCAATCTGTCTCGCAGTCTCTCCGATACTATCAATAAAAGCCGTCGTAGTTTGATTGTAGGCAGCTTCAGCTTTAGCATTAACACTGTTATCATTTTTTCTATCTGTTGTAAAAGCTAGAACCAAAAAGAGCGAACAAACAAAAGCTCCCACGATAAAAAACATATACTTCTTTAAATGACGATACATACAACCCTTCCTTCATAAGATTTTCAATTATAATATTTTAATACTATTCTATCAGAAAAACTGACAAGTCGCAACTTTTAGACCTATTTTCCTTGATAAATAAAGCAAATGTTACCTTTACATCATATTTATAATAAGCTATAATATAGTCAAATTTTAAGGAGATAAATGAATGAAAATAAAAGAATTCTTACCCGGACTAAGTATTGCAATACTTATATCTCTCCTAGCATGGTTCCTTGGAAACTTATTTCCTATTATTGGTGGGCCAGTCCTTGGTTTATTTATAGGACTTCTGCTAGGAATTATTCTAAGAGATTCTCAGAAACTTAAAGCAGGAATGCAATTCACATCTAAAAAAGTATTACAATACGCTGTTATTCTTCTTGGATTTGGACTAAATCTTTCTCAAGTCTTTAAGGTTGGCGTAACGTCACTTCCCATTATTCTAGTGACTATTACTACGGCACTGCTTACTGCTTATGTCGTCCATCGTGTGTTCAAGCTAGATAGTGAAATTGCTACTTTAGTAGGTGTTGGTTCTTCAATCTGTGGAGGTTCTGCTATTGCTGCAACTGCACCTGTAATCAAGGCAAAAGATGAATCTATTGCAACAGCAATCTCGGTAATTTTCTTTTTTAACATCTTAGCGGCTTTAATCTTTCCTCACTTGGGATCTTGGTTGGGACTTAGTAATCAAGGCTTTGCCATATTTGCTGGAACAGCTGTCAACGATACTTCTTCTGTAACTGCTACAGCTAGTTCTTGGGATAGCTTACATGGAACATCTATCCTAGAGCAAGCAACAATTGTTAAATTGACTCGAACACTTGCTATCATCCCTATAACTCTTGGTCTATCTGTATGGCAGTCACAAAAGGATAATACAAAGGAAGAATTCTCGCTAAGCAAAGCAGTGCCTAACTTTATCCTTTGGTTCCTTTTAGCCTCACTGATTACAACTGTTGCAATGTCACTCGGTGTAACACCTGCCGTCTTTTCACCATTAAAAGACCTTTCAAAATTTATGATTATTATGGCAATGACAGCTATCGGTTTCCAAACAAATCTCAAAAAACTAATCACTAAAGGAGGCTCAGCACTTCTAGTGGGAGGAGTCTGTTGGTTATTAATTAGTCTTGCTTCTCTTCTCATGCAAAAGATATTAGGACTTTGGTAAAAGACATCTAAAAAACTCACAATCTGGCTAAGACTGTGAGTTTTTATTATAGAATCATTTTTTATACTCAAAGACATAGGTTTGGATAACCTTATCCCCATCGTTTGTTACTTTCAAATCTACATTGTAGCTCTTAGTTTCACCACTAATATCCTGAACCTTATAATCACCATCTTTTTTTACAGAAGAGGTGGTCTGTCCTGAATAATGCCTAACTTCAAGGCCTGAAGCTCCATCTAGAGAAAAAGGAATGAGCCCGTTTAAAGAATATAGCCCATACAAAATAAGACATAAAAAGCTCAGTGACACAAGGCTCACCAAATAATATTTAACAAAATCCCCCAATTTAAACCCCTGATTACTCACTTAGTTATTATCTTCCTTTAACTTAACGTTATTTTTATTAGAGTATTTTCAAATTTTATTTTACACACATTTGGGTATTTTGTCAAATTATTTGATATTTAAAATAGAGCCTAATTTTTCTATATACTAAAAGCCGTTAGTCATCTAACGGCAATTTTTTATTTCTGAAATAACGTATTCAAGACGGCTATAGAGACCAAGTAATAAGTCGTAACTTCGATTTTCATTTTCTTTCAAAACAGTGAAAACTGTTGTACTATAGGTAAATTCAAAGAAGTCATCTAATTCCTTGAGCCAGTCATCAATAACCCCTAAATTTTGATCAATGATTGCAAACAAACTTGGCTGATACCAGATTGTACCTTCGATATAAAGGTTTTTGTCAGATAATTTAGATAGGGATACTTTCAAGTCAGCAAGCTCTCTTTTAGCAAGATTTGGTTCAATCTTTAAATCAAAAAGCAAGCGTGCATCATGATTTAGAATATCGAGTTCTGCTTGAAGTAGTTGAATATAATGTATCGCTACTAAATACTGGTTCATGGGTCTCTCCTGGTCATCTGAAAATCGTACTATTATTGTACCACTAAAGAATGAAAAAATGTAGTAATTATTTAATTTTTTACAGGATTTTTTTAGAAAAAATACGATGCTTTAAATTTCTGTTTAAAACTAATGACACTAGCAATTTTCTAAGAGTTTAAGAAATGAAAGATTTTTTTAAAAAAGAAAAACACTCACGAATGAGTGCATTTCTAGTATTAATGGCTAACCATTTCTTGTGCAATTTCAAAGCCACTAAGTTTTCCAGGATAGTAAGTTGGCCAATTATCCATTTCTTTTAGAATCTCATCTTGGCTACTATTTCCAAAGAAAATATGGAAATGTGCTGAAGTTGTTGAATCTATTTGATGATCTGAAAATTGGACATACTGGTAAGGGTTATCTGCTGCTTGACTATCAGTTGCTGTAAAGAGATAACGAACACCTTTTTTACCAGAAGCATAGGTTAGAATCTTATAACCATCATAACGATAAGTGTGTGTCACACTACTTCCATCATTCTTTGTGAAAGTCATGGTCATCTTTTTACCGTCAATAGCAATTTTAGAAACATCTGTTTGATAGCCCTTAGTGTAGTATTCTTTATACTCTTGTGCAGTTCTATCTTTATTTAATAGAGATTTGTATTCAAATACTTGATCTAAAGTACCATCTTGAAGATAAGGATAAACCGATTGCCACTCACCAGACCAATCCGAAAGTTCTCTATCTTTAACATCTTTGTCATCGAAGTAACCATTTTGAACTGTTTTCTTATCATCACTTCCTGTTTCAGGTTGGATGGCTTTACCTTCAACGTCCGTTGTTAAACGAAGATTTTTTAGGTTCTCATTCATAACACTGACATAGTCTTCACCTTTTTTCAACTGTTCCTTAGTTAGTGATTCAATTGGATTTAAAACTGCTGTCTTAACTCCTACTTCGTTAGCTAAGGTTTTAGCAACACTACTTGAAGCATTTTCCTCAAAATAGATATAGTTAATATCATATTCTTTGACATACTTAGAAAGGCTAGCGATACGTTTTGCAGAAGGGTCGGACTCAGCTGAAACACCTAAAATTGGTACCTGTGTCAAACCGTAATCTAAGGCAAGGTAGGCAAAAGCTGCGTGCTGAGTAACAAAACTTTTCTGTTTTGCTTGACTAAAGGCTTCAGTATACTCCTTATCCAAAGTCTTTAATTTTTTAAGGTATTTCTCGGCATTGGTTGTAAAGACTGCTTTTTTATCTGGATGCTGAGCAATCAAACCGTCTCTAATAGTTTCAACTAATTTTTGAGAACGTTTAGGTGAGAGCCAAACATGAGGATCATATTCGTGGTGATGTTCTTCTCCACCGTGATCATGATCTTCTTCCTCTGTTCCAGGTAAAAGAACCATGCCTTGACTTGCCTTAATGACTTTTGTATTTTTTGTGTTGATAGACTTTTCAACTTTTGGAACCCAGGTTTCCATATTTTCATTTAGGTAGACAAAAGTGTCTGCTTTTTCAATGTCAGCGACATTCTTAGTAGATGGTTGGAAATCGTGGGCTTCACTACCAGCGGGAATAAGATAAGACACCTCTCCCTCATCTCCAACAACCTGCTTGGTAAATTCATAAACAGGGTAAAAGCTGGTCACAACCTTCAAGTCACCATTTCCTTTTGAACCGTGGTTACTAATCGTATAATAAATGCCTGCACCAGCAGCTAAAACAACTGTTGCTAATCCTGCTAGGCCAAAAATGCGTTTCTTTTTCATGTTATTCCTTTCAAAGTACTTAACCAGTTAATAGTTTACTGGTTAAGTATATCACATTTCATTTATTTTGCAAGCCCTTAAATAAAAAAATTGAAATATTTCAGCGAGAAAGAATTATTTGATATACTGGAAATATCATTTGGAAAGTAGGTTATACATGTTTCGAAAATTAATCCTATATCTTTTTTTATTGCTTTCAGCCATAGGCCTGACTTATGATACGCAATCATACACTTCAGGCGCTTTGTCAGGTTCGGCATACGGTATTATTGGACTATCAACACTAATTGCCTTATGTTATATCGTACCAGGAATATTTCTGATTCAGTACTTAAGCAAGAGATGGCAGGTGAAACCACTTGTTCTCATATTTGCTCTAATTGGTGGACTCTTTATAACAGGATGGATAGCTGGTTATGCCAATACCTTTTCTCATGATTGGGTAACTGCTCATCTTTCTTCAAAGAGTTTCTTCTACCGCTTTGAGGATGCCCTTATGGCTCCCCTAGTTGAAGAACCCCTAAAACTAGCAGCTTTTCTCTTTGCTATCTATATGGTACCAACGAAAAGTTACAGGGGGATCTTGCTTGTTGCTATTACGGCAGGTCTTGGCTTCCAGATTAGTGAAGACTTCTCCTATATTCTTTCAGATTTGCCTGATGGTTTTTCTTATACGATTTCAGGTATTCTTGGACGAACTATTGGTGCCGTATCGTCTCACTGGCTTTACACATCCTTCCTTGCTATGGGACTAGTCCTTATATGGCGTTCCCGTCAAAAACTCATTAATTCTAAATACAGTCTTATTGGTATACTTTATGCTTGCGGTGCTTTTGCTGCACACTTTGCTTGGAATTCACCTCTTCGAAATTTAGAAAGCGATTTGCCATGGGCATCAGGCCTTCTCATTTCACTCAATCTTTTCTTCTTTATTACGCTTTATCAGCTCCTCTCGAAACTGGATAAAGAAAACAAGTAATGTTTACAATACTAAAAAACCTTTCCAATTTTATGGAAAGGCTTTTTTGATGACTTTAATCACTCATAGAAAAACGATTGGTCATCAAATTACTTGCATCATCTAAGACTTTTGCCAATAGATTATCTGTTTCTGACTGAATCTTATCACTAATTTTTTGATTTTCAGCTTCAAAATCAATACTCTCACCATTTGCTAAAGCAGTATCTACATGATTAATCATAGCATGGCCAAGAGCCATAGTTGTTTCTACATAAGCATCCAAATCAGCTTCATGCTGTTGGAAATGAGGATCACAGATAGCAGCAATCAAGCGATTACTCCAGTAGAAATTACCTGTATCAACTTTATCAGTTGTTTGACGGAAATAAGCAGGTGTTGTTCCGACTTGAGTCCAGAATGGCACCATTGTACCAAATGGCATTGATCCATAGGCTAACCACTGAATTCCTGTCGTTTCTGATGGTTTGTTAGGACGCATTTGCAAGAGAGCTGTTTGACTAGTACGGTTGATACCGATTGGACGGAATTGGCGTTGACTCACCGCATCTCCTTGAGGTCCATAAGGATCGTAAGGTGTATCTTGGTAATGAAGACTCAAGACATATTTAACATCTTCAACTGTAATTTTGCGGTATGGTTTTTGACACCATGGAATAAAGAATGATTTTGGATCATAATCTTTTTCAGGGTTCAAGAATTTCTGCATTGCCCAGGCACGTGGTGTATTATAATGACGATCCTTATCTCGTTGGCTACCAAAAGCATAACGTGGATTAAAGTGTTCATTAGAATAAGTCAAATCCAAGTGATGTTTATTAATAAAATCTCGAATGTCTGGTGAGGCTAAATAGTCGTCTGGATTTTCAAACTCATAGTGATCGATGCCAAGTTGGTTTGGGTTAGTGACATAGGCATCGTCTGGAACACGTCTTGCAATCCAATGGTGACCACCTATGGTCTCTAGCCACCAAATTTCTTCAGTATCTGAGAATGCAATACCATTAGATTCGTAAGTTCCGTAAGTTTCAAGAAGTTGCCCCAAACGAAGGACACCTTCACGCGCCGTCTTGATATATGGCAAGACCAATGTTAACATATCCTCTTCTCCAAAACCATCTTTAACAAGTGGGTCTGCACCGAGTACACGCGCATTGGTGGTGATTGTTTCTGTTGCACTCATGGCAACATTAGCTGAGTTGATACCAGCTTCACCCCAGATACCGTCTTTACCAAGTGCATCTGGAACAGAAGTATAACGTAGAGGATTATCTGGCAAATCAATTGAAAAATTGCTAAGCACAGACTGATAATGACGCTGTTGGTCTTCAGGGGTCACGACGAGAAATTCTTTGGGCGTAAAAATGCCAGACTGAGAATCCTCAGTACGTGCAATCATGGTAGAGCCATCATATGAGGCTTTCTTACCTACTAAAATCGTTGTACAAGCCATAAAAGTTTCCTTTCTACTTACAAATCGTCCGCAATTTTATTGATTTTTCTGAGACGATGATTGACACCACTCTTGGTCAGAGGAGGTTCTATACTATCTGCGATTTGCTGGATAGAGTAATCTGGATTGGCAATACGGAGTTGGGCAATTTGGCGCAGCTCCACAGGTAAAATCTCCAAGCCAACCGTATCCATAATCTTGATAATATTATTAATTGTTTTCATACTAGCACTAATCGTTCTAGCAATATTAGCTGTTTCCGCATTATTGGCACGATTCAGATCATTTCTGGTCTCTCGCATAATTTTGACCTCTTCGAAGGTATCCTTAGAGTTCATTGCACCAATAACAAGGAGGAAATCCATAATATCCTCAGCTTTTTGAAGATAGGTCACAAAACCATTTTTATGACTCAAAACCTTGGCATCGAGCATAAATTTTTTCATGAGAGAAGCTAAGTCCTCTGCGTGGTCTTGGTAAACGGAAAAAATCTCTAATTGATAACGGCCTTTTTCAGGATCACGAACTGTTCCGGTCGCCAAAAAAGCACCTCGTAAATAGGATCTTCCAGCATCGTCATCTTCCATTACTGATGTTTCAATGCCTGTTTCAAAGCCAAAGAAAGAATCCGCCAATTGTAAATCGGACAAAATATCATTGACATGGTCAGCTACAAAAACCGTGTAAACACGATTTTTCTTGAGATTAGTCTTGTTGTGATGTCTCAATTCAGGATTACTCTGATAACGACTTTCCATTAATTGGTAGATATGTCGCGCGATCTTTGCATTTTCTGTTGAGATGGAAAGAGTCAATCCTTGGTTGGTCAATCCAACAGAACCAGACATCTTAATCAATGCCGACAATTCAGCCTTGTCTTTGCTTGAAGCTGCAATTATCTCTTCTTTAACCTTAATTGTGAAACTCATGACTTATTCCTCACTAGATGCATGAGCTCATCCACTACCAAGTCACCATGGTGGAAGGCACCACCATTTTCAAGTCGCAAAAAATTAGAAGACACAACTGTTTTTGCTTCACGACGTAAGCCCTCAAAATCATGCTCAACCTGAACAAGGTATTCATCAAATTTATTACTTGCCATGTATTCCTTAGGCACTTTCTTGATATTAACTAAGACATTGTCAATCACATCGGAGCCAAGATGACGATTAAGAACAGCCACATGGTCGGCATCTGAGAATTGCTCAGTTTCTCCGTACTGCGTCATAATATTACAAATGTATGTGACATCAGCCTTGGTCTCAATAAGAGCCTGACGAATCTCTGGTATCACCAGGTTGGGCAAAATCGATGTATAGAGAGACCCAGGACCTAAAACAATCATATCACTATTCATAATAGCATCAACAACCTTACGACTGGCCTTAGGCTCTTCATCATTATAGGTATTGGTCACATAAACGCGCTCAATCATGCCATCGTACTGGGCAATACTACTCTCACCTGCTACTTCATGACCATCTTGAAAAACGGCATGAAGCGTCAAAGCAGTCTCACTGGCAGGATAAATCTTACCTGTGACGTGGAAAAACTTCGTCAGAAGCTGCATGGCATTATAGGTAGATCCCTGCATTTCTGAAATTCCAGCGATGATTAGATTTCCGAGTGGATGACCGGCCAAAGCGCCATCGGTTTTATCAAAACGATATTGGAAAACTCTTTCATAAAGTTTAGGCATATCACTCATAGCTACCAAAACATTACGCAAATCCCCTGGAGGTGTCAGTTGCATGATATCACGCAAATCTCCTGAAGAACCACCATCATCAGCTACAGTTACCACAGCAGTGATATCAACATCCTTATGGCGTAAACTACGAAGAATGACTGGAATACCAGTTCCCCCACCTATTACTGTAATTCTTGGTTTTTTCATGAACGATTCACCGTCTCCTTACGTCGATCCTTATCACGATGTGTTTCATTGACTGTCCAATCATTTTTTAGATCTTGGGCTAGACGATGTGCAAAAGCTACACTACGGTGTTGACCACCTGTACACCCAACAGCAATAGTAAGAACTGACTTACCTTCTTTTTTGTAGCCAGGTAAGATTGGTTTAATAAGCTGTGTCAAATGATTGTAAAAGTCTTCTGATTCCGTATGCTTCATGACGTAATCAAAAACCTCTTTATCCAAACCTGTGAGGTTACGAAGGGCAGGATCATAATAAGGGTTTGGCAAAAAACGGACATCAAAAACCAGATCTGCATCCAATGGCAGTCCATATTTAAAACCAAAACTCAAAACTTCAATACGGAAAGAAGATTGGTCTTGCTCAGATGAAAACTGTTCAGAAATAGCCTTACGAAGTTGACGCGGAGTCAATTCTGTCGTATCAACTACGTTTTGACTCAAACTCTTAAGCGGTGACAAAAGCTCACGCTCTAACTTGATGCCATCCAAAACACGGCCATCTGCCGCCAGTGGGTGACTACGACGTGTCTCTTTGTAACGAGAAACCAATTCACCATCCGTAGCGTCCAAGAAAAGAATCTTGAAATTAAGTTCCTCATTGCTTTCTAATTTATCCAAAATATCGTTGATTTCATCGAAGAACAAGCGACTTCGCATATCAACGACAAGAGCAATCTTATCTGTCTCTTCACTATGTTTTACTAATTCGATAACCTTTGGTACCAAAGAAGGTGGCATATTATCAATAGTGAAGTATCCAATATCCTCAAAGGATTGAATCGCTACAGTCTTACCTGCCCCGCTCATCCCTGTTACAACAACTAAATTAATTTTTTTCGTTCCCATGAGACTCCCTTTCTAGTCTTTCTTCTTTCAAGACACGAATATCGTCTGACATTTTTTCAACTTGTTGGCTAACCCCCATAATCATTTCTGTCTGCAATTTTTGAATAGTAAGCAAATCTGATTGGTCTTGTTGCACCAAGTGATCAATTTTTTCATGTAAAAGTCGGATTTCTGCCTTTGATTGTTTATTGACGTTATAGTCATTTCGTGCTTGCAATCGATCGTAATCCGATGCCCGATTCTGACTCATCATAATCAATGGTGCCTGAACGGCAGCTAGAGTGGACAAGGCCAGATTCAACAGAATAAAAGGATACTTATCAAAGGCAATCCCAAAGGGTTGAACAACATTCAGCCCCATCCAAATAGCCATAAAAGCAACAAATGACAAGATAAAAGTCCAAGATCCACCAAATCGGGCCACTTCATCCGCCACTTTTTGACCAAAAGTAATTCGACTATCCAATTGTTCCTGGACATCCTGGTCCTCGTAGAGCAAACTCTTGGTCACATCATGAACTGTTTCACGCACGTGCTCATTTTTCTCATTAGCATTTGCGATAATCTCGTCGAGAAAAACTAACCTATAATCCAAAAGGCTAATATTACTAATGAAATCATGTCCTTGTAAATCAGGGTAATCTTTTTTCAAAAGCACCTGCAAACGACTATTTAGTCGTTCGAAATAGGAGCCATCGGTTTCATCGAACCACTCTTTAGAGATATAATCCTGAACTCTCTTAACCTGCATATTTTCGCCTTCTTTCTAGGCTCTATTATACCATATTGAAAGCTTAAACGTTCAATAGATAAAGGAAAAGAGTCCAAGACTAACCTCAGACTCCTCATTATTGGGACAATTAATTTAACATCTTCTTATTGGTAATTCAAAGTCCAGTAGTAAGTACCATCACCTGCGACAACACAAGCCACTGCAGCTTGAGTAGCATCTGGACTCATGAGAAGTTCACGAATACCACTGCTCAACCATTTATTTGCAACAACTGAACCATCAGATTCACGACGGTAAACAATACCGTCACTGTTGTAAGTATGTGAAATATCTTTGGCGTGTGGAAGAGTTGTGCTATTGTAAAGATCATCAGACCATGTAAGCGCTGGTAAACCGGCAGCTGTACGTTGAGCATTGATTTCATTAAAGGCAGCCTTAGCTGAATCAACTTCAACATAATCAGAATTTTCAGTTGGTTCTACATGATAAATAAATTTAACATATCCAAATTCAACATCACTATATTTTTTGTCGTCAACACCGCTCTTGAGATTAGCTGTAATAACATAATCACGTGCCCAAGCACTGCCCTTAGAAGCGTTGAAGTTGTCAACATCTTCAATTTCCCAAGTTACATTACAATCCCAGCCAGCATTGTCTATGAATTTTGGAGCAAGATTATTAATGACATAGTCTTTAAATTCATCAACATTTTGGAATGGAAGAGCTTCTCCCGCTTTACCTGTACCAACTACATTTTCAGAATACAACTTAACACTTGATGCGTTGTCATCGTACATATATTCGTCGTTTCCTGCTGGTTTATGGAAATCTGGATCAAGCTCAGGGTCATCATTGGCAGTACCATTGTAGAGTTTCCACTTACCATCAACCCATTTGTAGTAACCATCGATACCACGCGCAGTTTCCTCATCAGTCATTGCGACACGGTAGTAATACGTACCGTTGTCATCTACAAATCGTGGGTCTGAGTGCATGCGATAATCTGTTGGTGGCAATGTTGGTTTTGGCAACTTATCATAGTCAATGTTTGTTTCAGGCGCATATGGTGGTTTTTCAAGTTCAGGAGCTTCAGAACTTGTTTCTGATGTTGAACCTGTCTCTGAAGTTGCTGTTGAAGAAGATTCAGAAGTTACAGTCGAACTTGAGTTACCAGTTGAAGCCGCTTCTGAAGTTGAATCTACAGTTGAGGCTACTTCTGAACTTGCAGACGAAGTTGAATCTACAGTTGACGTTGCTTCTGAAC
>NZ_LSIZ01000009.1:0-959 GCF_001556505.1 Streptococcus sp. CCH8-H5
TTAAAGCTGGCTTCACTAAGTCACTTGGCGATGCAGAAAACACTCAAGTTATCGATACTACTAAGTTCGAATTTGGACGCTACTACAAGTTTGTCATTCCAGCTAAGGTTGCTGACGGTGCTTATGATGGTGCTGAAATTGAAAATACAGCAGCTCAAGTAGTTAACTATTACAACCCAACTACTAAGAAAGAAAAACCAGTAGAAAAACCAACTGAAAAACGTGTTAACAACGTTCCAACTGCTATCGAGTTGATCTTTGGTAAGACACTTAACGGACGTCAGTTGAAAGATCAAGAATTTACTTTCGAATTGAAAGATGAAGAAGGTAATGTTCTTGAAACAGTTAAGAATGATGCCGAAGGTAAAGTTAAATTCTCTACTATCAACTATGCTAAAGCAGATCTTGGTAATACATTCAACTACACAGTAGAAGAAGTTAAAGGAACTGACACAACAGTTACTTACGATAACATGAAAGTCAATGTTACTGTTCAAGTTATCCAACCTGCACCAGGTGCTCAATTAACAACTGTCGTTTCTTACGCTACAGTAGGTGGAGATGCTTATGGCGCTGACGATCGTGTCTTCGATAACGAGGTAATTCCTAACTTCAAACCAGAGAAATACGTTGTTTCAGAACCAAGATTCGATATCATTGGTAACAAACTTGCCGATGATGATAAAGAGTTGGAAGACAAGTACGCAGATACCAATGCGAAACCATATGCGGACGTTGCGTCAAACAACGAAAAAGAAAACTTGAATACTAAGTCAGTTGAACGTGGTCAAAAGATTTACTATCAAGTATGGCTTGATACTCGAGAATTTACAGCAGAAAACAATCTTCAAACAGTTGGTATCAAAGATAACTACGAAAAAGATAAGCTTGATATCAACGCTGATGATATCAAGGTTTACGATGGTATCACTGGTGAAGATGTAACAGCTAAATTCGAC
>NZ_LSIZ01000090.1:0-2642 GCF_001556505.1 Streptococcus sp. CCH8-H5
CTAGGACTTTTGTCCCAGCCTCATAATTTTGAGAAATATTAGTAAAATCCATTTGATGTCGAGAAAGAGAATGACAAACAAGTGATTGTCTTGTCTGAAGAGACGAAAGAACGGATAACGGGTGATTTGTTTGAGGGACTTTATCGGAAACGACAGATTGGATTTGGCAAACTCTTCAAGACTATCAAGAAAGAATTAGACTTAGATGATGTCGAAGATGGTAATCTTGTTCAGACTGGAGAGGATAGTCAAGAAGTATCGCGAGGTCAGGAAATTGTAGCCGTTTGGAATTGGCAGAGAAAGAATTATTTTTTACAGTAACTAAGAAATATGTTAGTCAGTTTTATTATTAGGTGTATTTAATTTGCTGTAGTAATTGACAATTACGGCTGATAAGCATCCAAAAAAAATAAGTCCATATACAGTTAAAAAGACGCTAGTAATACGTCCGATTAGAGTAGTAGCTAGTATATCTCCGTAACCTACTGTTGTTGATGTGACAAAAGCATACCATAGTCCATCCCAGTAATTACTTATTTGAGGTTCAACTAATAAAAGTATTCCTCCTGAAATAAAAATAAAACTTACAAAACTTATCAAAAATTGATTAAATCCTGTAACTTTTATAATATGAAATAGAGTATTTAAACGTTTCATTTGGTTCTCCTTTGTTATAGTGTTAATGAAAATTATAGCATACAAAAAGTGTTTAAATATGTATTTTAGACACTTTTTATATTAATTTTTATTATGTTTTCTTGATAGTAAGCCTCTATCGTTACAAGCTCGTTTGTGGTAAGATGAGTATAGGTCATTTATGTTAGTTCCTTTCAGACAAATGTGGTGTTTATCTGAGCCTAACATAGGCTTTTTCTGTCTAGCTTAATTTTACAAATTGGGTTATTTATTCTTCATAAGATTTGAAGGGTTGATCTTTTTTAGGGTATCGTGTCGGTGTGATTGACAGTCCCATCTTGTCTTTTTCGTGTAGCAATTCAATGACTAGGGAAACCATGATCAGTACCATGATGAGTGAAAATGGAAAGGCTACGATAATCAGCGTATTTTGCAAGGCTACTAAGCCCCCTGAAAGAAGTAAGACGATGGCAATAGTCGCAAGGAGTACGCCCCAGAAGATTTTAAGGTTATTCTTTGGTTTGAGATTCCCATCATCAGAGAGCATAGCTAGCACATAGGTCGCAGAGTCTGCTGACGTGATAAAGAAGGTAATGATCAAGATGATGGCAACAACGGAGGCAATAAAACCAAATGGCAGTTGACTGAAGGTTGCAAACAAGGTCTGCTCACTTGGAAACTGTGTTAAATCTACATTTCCAAGTGATTGAACATGCGTTGAAAGTGTTCCAAAGGTAGAAAACCATAAAAAGCTTAATACAGTCGGTGCTAATAAGACGATGGATAGAAATTGTCTGATACTACGTCCTTTAGAAATTCTGGCAATAAAAACTCCCACGAATGGTGACCAAGAAATCCACCAAGCCCAATAGAAAATCGTCCAAGTATTGATCCAGTCACGATTGTATTGACCAAAGGAACCAGCACTGAAACTCATACGGAAGAAATTGGAAATATACAGTCCGATACTATCGGTCAAGGTATTAAAAATCTGGACTGTGGGACCGATGATTATGGTGATGGCGAGTAGTCCAACCGCTAAAATAAGATTGGTGTTTGATAAGATTTTTACCCCTTTTCCAAGACCAGAAAGGGCTGAAATGGTAAAGAGGATGGTTGTGATAATTATGATAATAACTTGCACAAGGGCATTGTTTGGAATACCAAAGAGGTAGTTGAGTCCCCCATTGATTTGGGCTGCCCCAAAACCAAGAGTGGTTGCCACCCCGATAACAGTAGCGACCACTGTAATCGTATCTACGATCTTACCAAGGCTACCGTTTGTTTTTTTACCAAACAAGGGCTTTAAGGTAACCGATAAAAGATATTTCTCTTTTTTTCGGAAACCAAAGTAGGCAAGGGCCAGGGCGATTAAAGCATATATTGCCCAGGCATGGATGCCCCAGTGAAAGAAAGTGTAACGGAAAGCATCGGCTAAGGCTTCCTGCGACCCTGGGGTAGCTCGTACCGTTGAAATGGCATAATGGGATAAGGGCTCTGCGGCACCGTAGAAGACAAGGCCGATTCCCATTCCAGCAGAAAATATCATGGCAATCCAAGAGATAGTAGAGTGTTCAGGCACCGAATTGGGTTCCCCCAGTTTGATTTGCCCAACGGGACTAACCAGGAAAAAGCCACAAAGTAGAACGATTGACGTGACCAGTAATAAGTAAAACCAGCCAAGTTTATCTGAAATAACTTCCCTTAGTTGTTCTGACCAAACTTGGTAGCCGTCAGGCATAACAATACCAAGAAGGACCAGGATAGCCAGTAGCACAAAAGAGGTTTTTAAGACCGGCGTTAAATTTTTAGTTGACATAAAATCTCCTTTCATTCTCTACCATTATATCAAAAATGATAATAACTTAAAAATGAGGGGAGATTAGATAACACCCAGCTAGTTATAATTTTTAGTTGATTAACTAGAGACGTTTAAGAACCTAAATTGTCAAATTAAGTTAGACTTTTCAAGTAACTCAGAAAAACTTGGTAGGGTGATTGATAAT
>NZ_LSIZ01000091.1:0-951 GCF_001556505.1 Streptococcus sp. CCH8-H5
AAGAAGTTAAAGAAGTCCGTGTCCCAATCTGGTCAGATAAGAATGGCCAAGACGATCTCACTTGGTATCATGCTGATAAACAATCAGACGGTAGCTATAAGGTTCATGTAGATACAGCCAGCCATAAGGGTGATGCGGGTACTTATTCTGTGCATCTTTACTATATGTTGGATGGTAAGAGAACCTATATCACAGAAACTACAGCTACAGTCCCTCAAATCACTGAAACTCAAGTGACAGGGAAATTGACCAATAACGGTTCTTACTACAGTGTTCGTGGTAAATACGATGATATTATCATTGTCAATAAGAAGCATGGTCTTTCTAAGGACTACAATCCAGGTGAAAACCCAACAGCTAAGGCAGCCTTTGTTCGCCTTCGTGATGATATGATTAATCAAGGGTTGAATGTTGGACGTTCATACAGTGGTTTCCGTTCTTACGATTATCAAAAGACTCTTTACGACAACTACGTAAGCCGTGATGGTCAAGCAGCTGCGGACCGTTACTCAGCTCGTCCTGGGTTCAGCGAACACCAAACTGGTTTGGTCTTTGATTTGACTGATAAATCAGGTAACTTGCTTGAGGATGCACGAGCTAGTCAATGGCTTAAAGACAATGCACATAACTATGGCTTTATCGTGCGTTTCCAAGCAGGTAAAGAAGCTTCAACCGGCTACATGCCAGAAGCGTGGCATATCCGCTATGTGGGTAAAGAAGCTAAAGACATCCACGATTCAGGATTGAGCTTGGAAGAGTACTTTGGTATCGAAGGTGGCGATTATGCTACTAGCAGCAAACCTGCTGAAAGCAAACCAGCCACTACAGGTGCCATCAACCTTCCAGCAACAGGCACTTATACCTTCACAGGTCGTGCGTCAATTAAGGCAGAAGCTAAGGTTTCAAGCCCAGAATTGGCCTACTATGATAAAGGTATGAGCGTTAACTACG
>NZ_LSIZ01000092.1:0-2741 GCF_001556505.1 Streptococcus sp. CCH8-H5
CTGATGGGTCAGTTGCTTTAGCTGTTACATTACCTACTGGAATATCAACTGTTGGCGTGATGGTTACTTTACCATTGCTAGCAGCCGTTCCTTCACCAATCTTATTACCGTCTTTATCGTAAAGAGCAACAGTTGAGCCTGGTTCTGCGCTCACTTCTACTGATGGCTTAGTGCCTGCTTTACCTGTGAGGTCTGTATTCACTACTGGTTTCGCTGGAGCTGTTGTATCTGTTGCTACTTTTGGATCACTTGCAACTGATGTGTTACCTGCCGCATCTGTTGCTTTAGCTGTCACATTTCCTGCTGGAATATCAACGGTTGGGGTAATGGTTGCTTTACCATTTTCTCCCGCTGTTGCTTCACCGATCTTGTTGTTATCTTTATCGTAAAGGGCAACAGTTGAGCCTGGTTCTGCACTCACTTCAACTGATGGCTTAGTGCCAGCCTTTCCTGTAAGATCTGTATTCACTACTGGTTTATCTGGAGCTGTGGTGTCTTTTGCAGGTGTAACTAAGTATGCAGCAGCAATTTTATCTACTGATTTATCAGGATAAGTAATAGTAACATTACCCTTTTCATCCGCAACGTATGTTGTTCCTTGTGGAAGCGCAGTATTCGCGTCTCCAACCGTTTTTTCAATAGCTGCCTTCTCAGTTGCACTTATATTATTAGGATCAGCAACTTCTACTTTTGCTCCTCCAGGAGTTGGCTCATACTTCTTAGCTGTCTCAAGAACGGTAATTGTAAGATTTCTCGTTACTACTTTACCATTTTTATTTCTAACAGCATAGGTAGCAGTGGAACTACCTGCAGACTGCGTCATATCAACATTACCACGATAGTATGCCTTACGCTGTCTATAAGTATTTGAGCCAGCTGTATCCAGAAAACCACCATTAGAATCATTCGTATATGCTAGTCCTTTTGCCAAATAAGGATTATTAGGAATCCAAAATTTTTCAACTGACGGTGATCCTGCTGCTTGAATTGTTACATTGACAGGATCACCCGGGTAAACTGTAAGATGTGACTCGGTAACCAAAAGTTGAGTGTAGTTATCACCACTAACTCCTCCACCTACATAGGTCAACGGTGTTTTTGTAACTGTAATCGGTGCACTCTTAGCTGACTCACTTCCACCTGCTGGTGTTGAGGTAGCTGTAATTTCTCCTTCTGGAAGGCTATTTGTTGGATGGATTGTTGCTACACCTTGCTCATTGGCCACTGCTTCACCGATCACTACGCCATCATTGTTGTAAAGTTTGACAGTTGAACCTGCTGTTGCATTTACAGTCACATCAGCTGGTGTACTTGCTTTACCATTAAGATTTGAAGTAATTTCTGGAACCTGACTTGCTGGTGCAACTGGTTTTGGTGTTTCACCTTGAACTTCAAAAGTAATTGTCACTTCTTGTGGAGCTTGGTTATAATGAGCTGGGTAAGTGACCATTACGGTTTTAGTATAAGTACCAGCTTGTGTAGCTGTTGGAGCTTGCCCGTCTTTCCATGCAAATGTTGTTGCACCACGATAGTTATTTGGGAATTCTGGAGTTCCAGCTTTATTGGTTACATAGGTAGCTGGATCAGCATCAAAACTTCCACCAACTTTTGCAGTGTACTTTTCTTTGACTGCAACTGCTTGGAATTTTGAACTTTCATTATCAATGAAGTTATCTGTGAAACCAGTCATGATATTTGTTCTTCCACCAATAACTCCTGTTCCTTGCATACCTGCAACATAGTCAAGTGGCTTAGATTTATCTACGATTGGTGTGTCAAATGTAATCGTCCACATAACATTACGAAGTGCATTATTATCCGCTGTCATCGTATACAAAGCCTGTGAACGTTCTGCTGTTTGAGCCGCTACCGCTGCTTCATTTCCTTTAATTGCTGGATTTTTTGTATCTTTGTAAAGTTGAGTCAAACGCTTTGTCATTTCAGCGCCAGTATAGGTATTCATTCTACCATTTTGACCCATTAAGTATGATCCATCGTTATCCTTCCAGTAATTACGTGTATTGACTACTTTTCCATTTTTGTCAGTTTGAACAACGTTCCAGTTTGTTGGTGCCCCAACAGAATCTTTAGGAATCGTAAAGTAAACATAACCGCTAGCGGAATTTGCTTTTCGACCAGGATTATCAAGAACAGTCCAATGAAGAACATTATTAGCCTTATCTACTTCGTAGCTAATCTGTACGTAATCTTGAACATTTTCTTTATTAGAATAATCAAGATTTTGTGCACCATCTGACGCACGTGTTTCAGTTGATGCTGAACGTGTTTCTCCTTGTGCGATACTTCGACGACTACGTACACGAGGCGCATTTGGTGTTTCCGACACAGTAATATTATTTGTATTAGTGATCTCTGAGCTTGCTGTAGTTGATGATGTTGTAGAAGCTGTAACTGAACGAGATGCCTCTGATGCAGGTACCTCTGATGCAGTTGCTGGTTTTGCAGTTGATACATTTGTTGAGCCTGTAGCTTCTGAAGCAACCGCTTGACTTGTTGATGTCGCTACTGAATTTGCCGGCGCTGAACTTGTAGGCTCAACTGATGTCGCTGCGACTGTTTCAGTGACAGCTGGTGTTACCGTAGTAGTTGAGACACTTTCTGATGCTGTGCTTGGCGAAGTTGCGGCCGGAACTCCTTCACCTTGACTTGCACTTACAGCTGTAGCTGCAACTGTTGCTCCATCAGATGTCGTTTCATCCGCTTGAGCTGTGTGACCAATC
>NZ_LSIZ01000093.1:0-1343 GCF_001556505.1 Streptococcus sp. CCH8-H5
AATTTAACAACCGTGTGACTCCTCCAGAAGAACCTAAGTTCCAACCAGAGAAATATGTTCTTAGCGAACACAACGGTGAATTTGATATCACTGGTACTAAGCTTCTTGATGATGATAAAGAGTTGACAAACAAATACGCAGAAACAAATGCGAACCCATATGCCGACGATCCAACAAACAATGAAGCTGAAAACATCAATACTAAAGCCGTTAAACGTGGCGAAACTATCAACTACCAAGTATGGCTTGATACAAATCAATTTGATGCAAACAACAAGGATAACATCCAAACTGTTGGTATCACTGATGATTATGATGAAGCTAAATTGGAAGTAAATGCTTCAGATATCAAGGCTTATGATGGTAAGACTGGTGCTGATGTTACTGACAAGTTCGACATTTCTGTCGATAAAGGTATGATTACTGCAACACTTAAAGCTGGCTTCACTAAGTCACTTGGCGATGCAGAAAACACTCAAATTATCGATACTACTAAGTTCGAATTTGGACGTTACTACAAGTTTGTCATCCCAGCTAAGGTTTCTGACGGTGCTTACGATGGTGCTGAAATTGAAAATACAGCAGCTCAAGTTGTAAACTACTACAACCCAACTACTAAGAAGACCGAAAAACCAGAGAAACCAACTGAAAAGCGTGTCAACAATGTTCCAATGGCTATTCAGTTAATCTTCGGTAAGACACTTAATGGTCGTCAATTGAAAGATAAGGAATTTAACTTTGTCTTGAAAGACGAAGCAGGAAAAGTTCTTGAAACTGTTCAGAATGATGCTAAAGGCAAAGTAACTTTCTCTACTATTAATTATGGAAGAGACGATTTTGGTAAGACCTTTAACTACACTGTAGAAGAAGTTAAAGGAACTGATACAACAGTTACTTATGACAATATGAAAGTCAACGTTACTGTTAAAGTTATTCAACCTTCAGCAGATAATCAATTATCAACAGTTATCTCTTATGCTACAGTTGGCGGAAATTCTTATGAATCAGACGACAGAATTTTTGATAACAACGTAACTCCTAACTTCAAACCAGAGAAGTACGTTGTTTCAGAACCAAGTTTCGACATCATTGGTAACAAACTTGCTGATGACGACGATTCAGCTGATAAAGTTGAAATCCAAAACTTGAATGGTAAGACCCTCAAACGTGGTCAAAAGATCTACTATCAAGTATGGCTTGATACTCGCGAATTTACAGCAGAAAGCAATCTTCAAACAGTTGGTATCACAGATAACTACGAAGAAGATAAGCTTGACATTAACGCTGCTGATATCAAGGTTTACGATGGTATCACTGGTGAAGATGTAACAGCTAAATTCGAC
>NZ_LSIZ01000094.1:0-450 GCF_001556505.1 Streptococcus sp. CCH8-H5
TACCAGATTGTGTTTGACCTTGGATATCTGTCGATGTTGCATCTTCAGAAGTTGGAACGACTGGAGTAATCTTAGGTGTGTAAGTTGTTTCTACAGTTGTTCCATTAGTATCCGCAGCTTGAACCTTAACTGGAACCACATTACCTGAGTAAGATTTATCTGTTGGTGTGAAGGTTACAACACCTGTCTCTTTATCAACTGTGAAGGTACCAATAATATCACCCGCTGGTGATTTCGCAAACACTGCCGCTGCTGGTTGGCCATTTTCATCAAGAAGAGTAATGGTATCTTTGTCGATTGGAGCAACGGAATCTCCCTCGGTAAAGGTTACTGTTCCGGTCTGAACCACGCCTTGAGGACCAGTTGATTCTGCTGGTGTAGCAGTTGGAGTAACAGGAGTTACTGTTGGTGTGTAGGTTGCTGAAGCCTTAGTTCCGTTAATATCTTCAC
>NZ_LSIZ01000095.1:0-299 GCF_001556505.1 Streptococcus sp. CCH8-H5
AAAGGAGGACCCCTGATGAGACAGGATAATAATAGTTTAGCACATACTACATGGAATTGTAAGTATCATATTGTTTTCGCCCCAAAATATAGACGTCAGATAATCTATGGGAAATACAAAGCAAGTATTGGTCAAATCTTACGATTATTATGTGAAAGAAAAGGTGTTGAAATTCATGAAGCAGAAGCTTGCCCAGATCATATTCACATGTTAGTGAGTATACCACCGAAACTAAGTATTTCTTCATTTATGGGATATTTAAAGGGCAAAAGTAGCTTAATGATATTTGATCGACACGC
>NZ_LSIZ01000096.1:0-2222 GCF_001556505.1 Streptococcus sp. CCH8-H5
CTGAAACTGCCAGTGAAACAGCTTCAACAACTGCAAGCGAAAGTCAAGCACCTGCGGAATCAGCCACAGGCCAAACACGTGATGCTGTAACTACAGACCGAGCTGCCAATGAGACAGCTTCAGTACCTAATGAAACAAACGTCACTGGTGGTCAATACTATAGTGATGACCAAGGCAACTGGTATTATAAAGATGCCAGTGGTAAAAACCTCGTAGGCGAACAGACTATCGATGGCCAAAATGTTTATTTCCGCAGTAATGGGCAACAAGTTAAGGGGCCTTTACTCGATAGGAATAATAATCTATTTCGTTACTACGATGTTGATACTGGGCAACTATGGACGAATCGATACCTTGAATCCCAAGGTAATTGGTACTATTTAGGTAAAGATGGCTATCCACTCACTGGAGAACAAACTATCAATGGTCAAGAAGTCTACTTCGATTATAAAGGTGTTCAAATCAAAGGTGACTTTAGCGGAGAGGACTATAGCTATCCAGATCAAACTTTCTATTACGACTCTAACTCTGGTGCAAGGGTCCGAAAAGAAGGTCTAGTTCAGAATAAAAAAGGCCAAACCTTTTACATCAAGAACGATGGTTCTAAATTTACAGGAATACGTGAAATTGATGGTAATATCTACTATTTCAAAGCACGTGAAGCTGCCTCTCCTGTTGATACCGGCGTCCTACAAAAAGGAATCAGCATTTTACTAGAAGAAGGGCAAAATTCACCACGTACTTATGGTTTTGGTACCCCTACTAATATTACCCGTCGCTACTATTTTGACTCAGTTACTGGTCAAGCCGTTAAAAATCGCTATGTCCAAGAAAATGATGGCTGGTACTATTATGGTGCAGATGGAAATGCTATTCGTCCTCAAGATGGTGAAGTCAATATAGACGGTCAAATCGTTTACCTCTATGCCAATGGTCGTCAAGCTAAGGGAGAGCTTGTTCTCGACAATGGTGTTCTTCGCTACTATGATCCTAATTCTGGAGCACGCGTCTCTAACACCACTCTAACAATTAATGGTATGACCTATCGATTTGATGAAAACGGCGTAGGTATGGATGCTCCTAACCCAAATGGTTATTATAGCGACGATAATGGAAACTGGTATTATAAGAACGTAAATGGAGACAACCTCACTGGTGCTCAAATCATTAACGGTCAAAAGTTATTTTTCCGCGACAATGGTCAACAGGTTAAAGGTGCTTATGGTGATTCCTACGGTGATTTATACGCATTCTACGATATTAATTCTGGAAATCTTGTAACCAATCGTTATGTTGAATACATGGGTAATTGGTTCTATGTAGGTAAAGACGGTAAGCCAGTCAAGGGAGCTCGAAATATCGATGGACAAGATGTCTTCTTCAACTATCGAGGGGTACAAGCTAAAGGAGGATTTGGTCAAGATGGCGTCTATATGCCTGAGTACTATTACGATAAAGATAATGGTCGCAAAGTAACCAAAGCTGGGTTTGTTAAAGATAACAGAGGCTTAACTTACTATCTTGACGAGAAAGGTAACAAAGTCCTTGGACTTCATGAAATCAATGGTGATTTATATTACTTCCGTCGAGGAGGTGCCTATAAGTACACCCAACTGGGTGACATGTGGCAAGACAGTATTAATTACATCGATGGTAAAATCTACTACTTCGGTCATGACGGTAGAGCAATTAAAAATCGTTTCTATCAATGGGGTAATTACTGGTACTACTTCTATGCGGATGGTTCAGCAGCTACTGGTGCCGTTCAGATTAATGGACAACAACTTTACTTCGATAAAAATCATGGTAGACAAGTTAAAGGCGCTTTTGCACCAGATGGTCACTACTACGATGAAAACTCTGGTGAACTCGTCACTAACCAAACACGTACTATCAAAGGTGTAACTTATCATTTTGATGAAAATGGTAACGCGACTAAAGTTTAAGCTATTCCTTACTTTAAGAAAACTTTAGGCTCTGCTCTATATACTATAATCATCCTAAAACTTTTCTTTTTCATAATCTCCTAAAATCCAGGGTATTGGTCCTGGATTTTTTTGTATTTTTAACTCTTGAGACTGCTAAAATTGTGATATTGGCCATTCACTCGCTTTTTTATGTAATCGTTTTCTTATTTTTGTCTAAATTTATTATGTTTCCTTGAAACTCTCTAAAATAGCGCTATAATAGGACTTAGGAAATGGAGGAAAAAGTATGAAAGT
>NZ_LSIZ01000097.1:0-243 GCF_001556505.1 Streptococcus sp. CCH8-H5
CTACAGCAACTGTAGCGAAAGCTGATGATAAGACAGCTCCAGATGCACCAGTTGTGAACCCAGTTAAAGCAGGTGACACAGCAGTCACAGGTACAGCTGAAGCAGGTTCAACAGTAGAAGTAACCCTTCCAGATGGCACTAAAGCATCAGCAACAGCTGACCAAGATGGCAACTTCAGCGTTCCAGTTAGCGGTTTGGAAGAAGGTCAAACAGTCTCTGTTACAGCGAAAGACGCTTCAAACA
>NZ_LSIZ01000098.1:0-32256 GCF_001556505.1 Streptococcus sp. CCH8-H5
CTGAAACTGCCAGTGAAACAGCTTCAACAACTGCAAGCGAAAGTCAAGCACCTGCAGAATCGGCCTCAGGCCAAACACGCGAAGCTGTAACTACAGACCGAGCTACCAATGAGGCTACATCAGCTAACGAAACTTCAAACAGCGAAACCAATGTCACTGGTGGTCAATACTATAGTGATGCATATGGTCACTGGCATTATAAAGATGCTAGTGGTAAAGACCTGACTGGACCACAAACTATTGATGGCGTTAAGGTCTACTTTAGAGATAGTGGTGTTCAGGTTAAAGGGGAATTTGCCTGGGACGGTCACTATTATGACAAAGATTCTGGTGCTCTTGTTACCAATAACTATGTAATTAACTATAATGATTTTCCCATAACTAACTCCTACGTAGACGAAAATGGAAATAAGGTAATTGGTTCCAAAGAAATTAATGGGGTTTGGAATTACTTCGATTATAATGGCAGACAATTAAAAGACAGATTTGATCCTAATGGACGTTATTATGATAAAGATGGGAAATTAACTGACTTAGGGATTAACCGCTACTTCCAAATTTCCAATCATTGGTACTATATTGGAAGTGAGGGGAAAATCTTAAAAGGACCGCAAACGATTGATGGTATCAAAGTTTTCTTTGATGAAGATGGTAAACAGGTTAAAGGAAATTTTGCTAAAGACAATCATTATTACGATAAAGATTCCGGTGAGCTTGTTACTAATAATTACGCAAACATTTATAGTAGCACCTATTACTTAGACGAAAATGGTTATAAAGTAACTGGCCACAAAGAAATTAACGGAATCTGGAATTATTTTGATAACTATGGTGAACAAGTTAAGGATAGATTTGCTCCTAATGGCTATTATTACGACAAGGAGGGTAAACAAGTTGATTTTGGTACTAACCGCTATTTCGAACTAGATGGCAAATGGTATTACGCAGGAAATGATGGTGCTATCCTAAAAGGAGCTCAAACCATTGATGGTGTTCAGGTCTATTTTGATAGCGATGGAAGACAAATTAAGGGGAAATTTGTTCGAGATTCCTCAGATTATAAATATCGCTACTATGATAAAGACTCCGGTGCTCTTGTTAAAAGCCAATACATTATAGATTATAATAAGAACACACAAAAATATGAACGTTACTATGTAGATGAGAATGGTATACGTGTTTCTGGACCACAAACAATCAGTGGTGCCTCCGTATACTTCAGCAATTATGATGGTCATCAACTTTTTAATGATTTTGGTGACGGTCACTACTATAACCATTATGGTAACTTTACAGACCTTGGTACTAACCGTTATGTTCAAATTGGAGAGAATTGGTACTATGTTGGTAATGATGGAAAAATTTTGACTGGTGAACAGACCATTGATAATGCTCATGTTTATTTTGATCGTAGCGGTAAACAGGTCAAAGGTGGGTTTGATAACAATCAACAGTTCCACGACAAAGACTCTGGTAATCTAGTTACTAACAGGTTTGTCACATCAAATGGTAAGATTTACTTTATTGGTTCTGACAGCAGAGCTGTCAAAGGTGCTACTGTAATTGATAATATCGAGTATCTCTTCGACAAAAATACCGGTGAACAAATTAAAGGTGGGTTTGTTGATTACTCTGACAAACTAATTAGTAAAGAGAATTACAATTATAATAATGATCCTGTTAAATTCTACGAAAAAGATACAGGAGCCCTTGTTAAAGATAAGTACTTTACAGTCAACGGTAAGTGGTATTATTCAGATAATAAAGGAAAGATTTTAAAAGGTCCACAAACTGTCCATGGCGTACAAGTTTACTTTGACCGTTACAATGGACAACAAATTAAAGGTACATTTGCCGATGATGGCTACTTCTACGACAAAAATTCTGGTGCTAAAGTAGATTTAGGAACAAGCCGCTATGTCCAAGTTAACGATAATTGGTACTATATTGGCAATGATGGGAAAACATTAAAAGGTGATAAAACTATCGATGGTATTCAAGTTCATTTTGACACTAAGACAGGGCAACAAATTAAAGGTGGATTTGCTGACAAAGATGGTAAACTAGTCATAAAAGAAAAATATCATCTATCTGGCACTCCTATGAGATACTATGATAAAGACTCTGGTGCTCTTGTAAAAGATCAATACTTCAGCCATGATGGTAAATGGTACTATGCAGATGCGGAAGGAAATATCCTTAAAGGCTCACAAACTATTGATGGGGTGCAGGTTTATTTTGACTCTTATGGAGTACAAGCTAAAGACGCAATCGCAGAAGGTTACTACTACGATAAAGACTCTGGTGCTCGTCACGAAGTTCCTCGTAATCAATTCATCAAAGCCGATGGCAAACTATACTACTTTGATAGCGAAAAACAGTATTCTAACTACCGAACAATAAATGGTAAACGATACTATATTAAAGACGATGGAGAAGTCTTGAGAGGTTCTTTTGATCGTTATGACAATCCTCCTTACTTCGATGATGAAACAGGTGCTGCTGTCGAAAAACCTGGCTTTATTAAGTCTGGTGATAATTGGTACTACGTAGACGAAAAAGGAAATAAAGCTTCAGGTCTTAAAGAAATCGACGGAAAATTATATTACTTTTCTTACAATCCTACCAATAAATATGAAACCCACAAACAAATTCGTGGCGCTTTAGGAAAACCGAATTGGTTCTTCTATTCTTATAATACTGATACAAAAAAACCAGAAGACAATCCAGCCTACTACTTTGACGCTGAAACAGGTGCTGCTGTAACTAATCAATTCGTTAATTGGAAGGGCAACTGGTACTACTTTGGTAACGATGGTAAGGCCCTTCTCTTTGATCAAGTCATCAATGGTCAACACCTTTACTTTAATTATGAAGGTAAACAAGTGAAGGGTAATTTCGTTACAGACTACAAGGGAACTCGTTACTATGATGAAAACTCTGGTGAGCTCGTCACCAACCAAACACGTACCATCAATGGTGTGACTTATCACTTTGATGAAAATGGACGTACAAATCAATTGTAAGATAAGTCAGGAAATCGACTAAAATTATTCTTATAAGACATCTATACTAAGGAAGTTGATTAATTTCAACTTCCTTTTAAAAATCCAAGAAAATAATTTTTGTCTACTTTAAGCAAACTTTAGGATTTGATTTATATACTATAACTATCCTAAAACTTTTCTTTTTCATAATCTCCTAAATTCAGGGCTCAGGTCCTGGATTTTTTTGTTTTTTATGAATCCTGGATTTAGTAAGAACTGGCAACATCTCACTTAATATTCATAAAAAAGCATACTTTTCTTTTTTGTCTACTCCTTTTCACATTATAAGAAAGCCTTTTCATTTTAATCTTGAAAAGGCTTTCTTATTGTCTTATAATATAAATTAAAAGGGGGTATTTATTATGGAAAAAAATGATAAGGCCAAAAAAAACGCATCTAAAAAGTATCTGATTGCGTTTTCATGTGCATCTGCTCTTGCTAGTTTTGCACTTATTGCCGGAGCTGCTTTTGCGGATGAAGTAACTGCTAGTGAAACACTCAAGAATGACACGACAGCAAGTGTTACTGCCAATCTTGAAACAACAGCAGATTTAGTTGAAACAAAGGGAATTGAGGCTACTGCTTCTGCTGAAAGTTCAACAGTTGCTCCAGAGTTAGCAAGTTCGGAAAACGCTAGAGAAAGGGCTTCAGCAAGCACTAATGAAAGTCAATCACCTACTGAAACAGCTAACGTTGAAGCACACACAGCTTCAACAAGAGACAGTACCACTAGTGAAACAACTGCGACAACTCCTGTTATCAATGAGGACTTAAACGTTACAGGCGGTCAATATTACAGCGACCAAAACGGCAAATGGCATTACAGAGATGCCAATGGTAAGGATCTGACTGGACCACAAACCATAGATGGGGTTCAAGTCTATTTCGATAAAGAAAATGGCATACAAGCTAAAGGCGTTTTTGCTAAAGACCCTAATGATGCTAAAAAACTAAATTTCTATGATAAAGATTCTGGTGCTCTTCTCAAAAATCAATTTATCGTTGCCTACAGCAACGATACAAAACAATATGAACGCTATTATCTAGATGATAAAGGGAATCCCGTGTATGGTGAGTATCGAATTAATCGTCGATCATCCTACTTTGACGATAAATTTGGGACTCAAATCATTGATCGCTTTGCTCCTAATGGACACTTTTACGATCAGGATGGTGTTTTCGTCAATTTAGGTACCAACCGCTTTGTTGAAATCAAAGGAAAATGCTACTATCTCAATGATAGAGGACAAATTATAAAGGGCAACCATATCATCAATGGAGCTCAGGTCTATTTCGATGAAAATGGTGTTCAAATAAAAGGGAATTTTGACAAGGATAACCGCTATTATGATGAACACACTGGTAAGCTAGTAAGCAACCGATTCGTAACAGTCAACGATAAGAGCTACTTCGTTGGCGCAAAAGGTGTAGCCATGAAGGGTGCTACTCGTATTGATGGTAAAGAGTACTACTTCGATAAAAAGACAGGTGCCCAAGTGAAAGGTGACTTCGGAGGTAATGGTAAATACTACGATGCCTCAACTGGTGCACTTGTAACCAACCGTTATGTCAATGTAGATAAATATTGGTACTATGTTGATGCTGAGGGCAAACCATTAAAAGGTTCACAAACCATAAATAATGTTCCTGTCTACTTTGATTCTTATTATGGGCGACAAGTTAAAGGTGATTTTGGAGACGACGGTTACTACTATGATAAAGACTCTGGTGCGAGAATTACACTCGAAAAAAATCGTTACCATAATATTAATAACCATTGGTATTATGTCGGTTCAAATGGCAAAATCCTTAAAGGCGACCACATCATCAATGGTGCTCAAGTGCATTTCGACAGGGTATTTGGAATACAAGCTAAAGATGACTTTGTAGATGAAGATGGCATTAATGTTCTCTATGATAGCTTTGTTGTCTTTGGTAACCCAGTTAAGTATTATGACAAGGATACTGGTGAACTTGTTAAGGGGCGTTACTTTACAACTCGAGGCAAATGGTTCTATGCAGACAAGCAAGGCAATATTCTAAAAGGTGCCCATACCATTGATGGTGTTCCTGTCTACTTTGACGACCACCTCGGAACACAATTCAAAAACGTAGTTAAAAATGGCCACTACTATGATAAGGATACCGGTGAACAGAAGGATGTCCCACGGAACCAATTTGTTCATGTTGATAATGGTCTCTTCTATTATGATAAAGATGGAAAACCACTTTCTGATTCTCATACCATTAATGGTGTAACCTATTCGTTCTATGAAGATGGACAAGCCCGTCGAGGTACTTTTGGACCTTACGGTTCAGGACCTTTCTATGATAAAGTTACTGGAGCCGCAGTCAGAGAAAAAGGATTCCATCAAGTAGGTGGCGATTGGTACTATACTGACGAAAATGGTAATAAACTTCTCGGTCTTCAAGAAATCGATGGGAAACTCTATTATCTCGATAATACAGAGTCTACAAGCTTAGTTACTGGTTATCTCGCAAAAGATAAAGTGCTTAGTCCTGAGCAAAAAGAGTCTACTAGATATCCTCGGACATCTAGTAGTACTATCATCGAACCTAAAATCCACAGTTACTACTACTTCGATGCTGAAACAGGTGCTGCGGTAACTAACCAATTCGTTAATTGGAAGGGCAACTGGTACTACTTCGGTAAGGATGGTAAGGCCCTCCTCTTTGATCAAGTCATCAATGGTCAACACCTCTACTTCGATTATGAAGGTAAACAAGTGAAGGGCGATTTCGTTACAGACTACAAGGGTACTCGTTTTTACGATGAAAACTCTGGTGAGCTCGTCACCAACCAAACACGTACCATTAATGGTGTGACTTATCACTTTGATGAAAATGGACGTGCAAAGCAATTGTAAGATAAGTCCGCAAATCGACTAAAATTATTCTCATTCGTCATACAGATAAACGACAAACAAAAAGTCCAAATCAAACTATTGATTTGGGCTTTTTGTTAGGTAAAGAATTTATTAGTCCTTTTTCAGTCTTTTTAGGTGTTTATAGAGACCGAAGGCACGATCCAGTTGCATAGATTCGATAGGACGTTTGCCCTTGATATAGAGATTTCCATTGGTCGCATTCATCAACCCTGTCTTAGAAATGGCATAGCCGGTAATCATGCCACTATAAAGGAATTTTTTCAACTCCTTGACATCTAAAACTCTGCTTGAAGGTTCAAGAACACCATATTCTGCTTCATAAATATCCACTAGTCTTTTAAACTTATAGGCTGTTTTTATGGACATATCTCCGACATTTCCCTTGGCATAATAATGATAGAGATTCTGTGGGCTTAAGTCTGCTGATGCCACCTCTTGACCATTTGGTGAGTAAGGTTGTGATTTAATGAAAGTATTAAGCTTGCCAATATCAATATGGGAGTCGCTAACATTTTCCTTAGGAATAGGGAAGTCATTCCTATCAACAATCTCCCTTCGTCTTATGGTAGCTAATAATTCATAAGGCTCGACTCTAAGCCTTTTAGAAAATTTTTCCAAAGTATCAAGCGATACCGTTCCTGTTTGATTGATCAGATTATAGTTGGTTTGAGCCATACCAGATGAGACTACAAAGGCTGTCATGCGTTCTCTGACTTCCCCCTCAGCCATATCTTCCGTGATTTCCAACTTCTTGCGAATATTGTGCCACAAGTTCTGGGTGACCTGATCAGGATCTCTTGGAAACTCAAAACCCTCATGCTGATTATCTCGAGCTAAGAGCTTCCCAAGTGTAATCTTTTTCCCAGTCACCTTGGCCAGACCGTTAGTAATGGCTACAATCTTTGGAATATTTCCCTTAGGCTTGTTCATGAAAAGCATCCGAAGGCTTCCTGACGGAATCCTCGTAGCTTCTGAAAGCTCTTTGTAACTCTTCTTATCTTTCCAAAATTCCCCCATACGAGCTTTTTCCGCATTTTCCCAGAAAAGCTCCTTAAGGGATTTGGGGGTATTCGGCTCATTCGATAATAGTCGTTTTGACATAATTGTCTCCCTCTAAAATTGCTGTTTAAACTTAGTCCGAGTCTATTATCTCATATTTTTAATAAAAATCAAATCAAACCCTAATGGTATTGATTTTACTATATAAAAAGGATTTAGCTCCGTTTTACACAGAACTAAATCCCTTGAAGAGGATTATATCATAAATTGGTAAATTATAGCCTAAAGCATACCCAACCAAAAGAAAAAACTTAATACGCTAGCCCAATCAAGGCCAGAAGCAAATACTAAAGATTTAATTGTCCTTCCACTCAGTTGACTAAAATAGGCCCATTTTTTTCTGTTTGAAACCAATAAAACAATTGGAAGATATAGACTAGCTCCTAAAAGAGCTGGACAATACTTTTGAACCCCTATTGAAATAGGAAATATAATTATAAAAACTAAACTTAACAGTGCAAACAGTGAGAAAACACTCATAAAAGAAGGTATGACACGAGAAATTCCCTGCATACTTTTTTCAGGTCGTTCCTCATCTCCATAGAAAGAATATCGTAAACCAACATCCACCAAACCGGCGAAGCCAATCATATTATTCAAGCTATTAATAGTCCAACTTGTCTCTAGTAAGTAAGATAATTTTTGTTTCTGATTAAGCTCTTTATTTAAGATTTTATCATAGAATATCATAAGTGCAACAGCCATAAAACCAAGCAAAGCTAAACTAATGACTTTTATTGGAGAGAGTTCTCCAAAGATTGCTCCAATCTTATCAAACGAAATTGTCTTAAAAAGTCTGATTATCTCTACAATAACCAGACTAGCAATAGATAAAAATAGCACAAGTTTGATAAGTCTCTGCCATTTTTTCACGCCATTCAAAATTGTTCTCACAATCTCTTCCTCTTATCCTAATAAAGTTTGTAATATTGGAATAACAACGATAAATAGAACCGTACTTAGAGTCACCACATTCGTAGAGAATTCTACATCTCCTTTTCCCTGATTAGCAAGGATCGGAAGAACAGCAAGGGCTGGTGTAGCGGACTGAATCATAAAGGTCTTAAATTCTACTGTCGCCATATTTGGTGCAAAGAACTTCAATACAAGAAGCATGATTAGAGGAGCTAGGATAAAGCGTCCAACTAAAGTAACAATTGTATCTTTATCAAAAGTAATAGTTTTCAAACCTGCCTTTGCAAGAACGATACCAATATAAATCAGAGATAGAGGAGTGACGATATTTCCAACATAGGTTAAGGTATTCGTTGCGAAATCTGGAATAGAGATTCGAAGAATCAAAAACAGTAGAGCCACAAGAAAACCTACAAGCGGAGCTGGTAGCAATTTCTTCCAGTCAAATTTACTTGTCTCCTTACTTTGACCCGATTTACTGTCGCTCGTCATCAAATACACGCCCAATGTCCAGGTGGAAATCGTGTTGGTGATATAGTAAATTAAGAAATAAGGAAGAGCCTGATCCCCAAAAAGAGCAACGTTTAAAGGTAAACCAATAAAAATAGTGTTGGCATTCACAAAGGTATTAATCATGGTTCCTCGCCGTCCTGGACGAACCTTGAAAACCACAACTGCAATATAAGCTACGATATAGCCCAAGATAAAGGCTACAAAAGTATAAAGGAGGCCTCCAGAAAGACTGATTAGCTTGTCTAGCGTTAGGTATTTCATCACCGACACAAAGATTGACGCTGGCAAGGCTACATTCATGATTAAACGAGACAGGTTAGGTCCAAAGTCATCTCCAAACCATCCCTTCACCTGAAGAATATACCCCAAAACAATGATAGCGATAATCGGAATGATACTCGTAATCGAGGTTAAAAAGAGTGACATAGGTATCCTTTCTAAATTACTTAAGTCCACAGTCCATACAAATCTGTCGCTAGTGAAGGATAGACAGCAGCAGTGGATTATTTATACTCTGGATACCACTTCAAATCACGAACTGCTTTGGCCATATCTGTTTCCTTAGCACGCGCAAGACCTTGCTCTTGTGCTTTTTTAGCGACTGCTTCTGCTACTTTAATAGAAACATCTGCTACATACTTGAATGGCGGCAAGACAGGAGCTCCTGGTTGGCCTGGATTGACAATACCACTCAATGAATGAGCCGCTGCTCCAATCATTTCATCAGTCAAAAGACTTGCTTCAGAAGCCAGCATACCTAGACCAAGACCTGGGTAAATCAAGGCATTATTGGCTTGACCAATCACATAGTCGACACCTTTATAAGAAACTGTATCAGCAGGAATTCCTGTTGCGACAAAAGCTTTGCCATCTGACCATTCAATCAAATCTTTGGCACTAGCTTCTGCTAGTTTGGTTGGATTTGACAAAGGGAAGATCATCGGACGCTCTGTATTTTCACACATAGCCTCTACTATTTCTTTAGTGAAGGTATTAGGTTGAGTTGAAGTTCCTACAAGAATGGTTGGCTTCACAGTCTTCACTACTTCAAGCAGGTCAGTCAACTTGTCTGCATTACTAAAGTCAGCACGTTTCTTAGCAAACGGTTTTTGTTCAGGGGTTAGGTCATCCATGTCATCAAAGAGAAGACCTTGTTTATCAACCATAAAGAAACGTTTATAGGCTTCTTCTTCAGAAAGACCTTCACTCACCATTTCACGAAGAACACGAGAGGCAATTCCTGCACCCGCAGTACCACCACCATAGCAGAGATAAACTTGATCTGTTAATTTTTCACCACTAATATCCAGTGAACCAAAGATACCACCTAGGGTAACGATTCCTGTACCTTGAATATCATCATTAAAAGTTGGAATTTGTTTCCGGTATTTTTCAAGAATATTGGCTGCATTCAAGCGGCCGAAGTCTTCCCAGTGAAGGTAGAGTTTAGGAAAGAGACGTTCTGCTGTTTGAACAAATTGGTCAATGAAGTCGTAGTAACGATCTCCGCGGACCCGTTCGTGACGATTTCCTAAGTAATTAGGATTGTTACGAAGTTCTTCACGGTTAGTCCCTGCATCAATGACTAAAGGAAGGACCATAGAAGGATCGATTCCAGCAGCACCTGTATAGACCATCAATTTCCCGACAGAAATATCAACACCATTTGTTCCCCAGTCACCGATTCCAAGGATTCCTTCTGCATCTGTTACAACAATGAGACGAATCTCGCGATCCCCAGCAGCATTTTTCAAAGTGGCTTCAATATTTTCAGGATGATTAATATCAAGATATCCCGCATATTGGGGATCTACAAAGAGGTCACTATAGCCTTCAATGGTATCTGCAATGGTTGGATCGTATACAATTGGATTAAATTCCTCCAAATGTTGAGAAAAGAGGTAATAGAAAAGAGTCCGGTTGGTATTAAAAATTTCCATTAGGAAAAGACGCTTTTCCAAATCATTGGCTTTTGTTTGCATTTGCGCATAAGTTTGCGCCGCTTGTTCTTCAATCGTTTGAACATACGGTGGCAGTAAACCAATAAGGCCTAGTTCCTTTCGCTCCTCTAAGGTAAAGGCAGTACCTTTATTGAGGAAAGGGTTGTTTAAAATATCATGTGCAGTCATAATGCAACCTCCTTTTTACTTATATTATACTACTTAAAATAGTCGTTTTAAAGAACAATGTGCTTTATAGTGTCCACTCATTTCTTTTATGTTATAATGGGCAAAAAGAATTATGACAGAATCAACTATACAACCAGTTATCATCTTTCCTCCAGATACAAATGGACAACCACTTTATCTGTGCCTAACCCTATAACACATTTGTTTTACAGGCTGTATAGTAGCAACAATTGTGATGGTACTAATAGAGACTAGCATATTGAACTAATAAACAACAATATGGATTTTATAGTATACTTTGTATTGTTTAAAAAGTTATTTTTGTCATTTAAAACTTGTATTCTGTTTATATGACAACTAATAATTATCTACAAAAATATATTTCACAAAAAGTGAAATATTTTCGTAAACAAAACAAAATGAGCCAGGAGGAACTTTCGGAACAGGCAGGACTCGGACTCAAGTATATCAATCAATTAGAAAACCAAAATGTGAATCTGACCATTCACAGTCTAGAAAAAGTGATTGTCGCCTTAAACTTGACACCAGAGGACTTTTTCAATTTCAATAGCCTCGAGCCCACCACTGACCAAACCGATAATCTCTCATTGAAAAGAGTTAACATGAAGCTGAAACAAGTTCCTGTTGATAAAAGGGAGAAAATCCTAGCTATTTTTGAAGATATTCTTGATAACCTATAATCATCTCCTGACTCATCATCATATTCTAACCTAATAAAAAAGTTATAGTCAAACACATCACTACGGATAATATTTACTTATCATCTCATCTAGCCTTGTCTATGTAACTCTTTTTAACAATTTTTTGAAAGTGTGATTTTATGAATCTTAAAGACTTATACTATTTTTATGACCTAAGCAACTTGCAATCTTTCACTGAAGTAGCTCGAAAAAACGGGGTGAGTCAACCATCTATTTCTTATGCCATTAAACGTTTAGAAAAGGAGTTTCATTGCCAATTACTTGTGCATGATCCTTCTCATAGGACATTTAAGCTAACTCCACAAGGTGATATATTGTTACGACATGTAAAGAAAGCTCTTCCAGAAATACAAGGTGCCCAAAAAGAAATACTTCGAAGCATTTCTCCCTATGATACAATTGGGTTTCCGCCTCTTATTATTGACTATCTTGTTCGTAAAGAGCCTGCTTTTATTGAAAATGTCTCAGCACTTCGAAACATTCACCCTATACAAGAAGGTTCTATTGAACTTCTAGACCTCTTGTCTAAGGGAGAACTAGATGCCAGTTTTATTGGAAGCTTAGAACCGATTATCGATAAACGATTTTCAGTTAAAACTCTTATGACAAGTGATCTTTATTATATTCTACCTTCAGGCCACTCATTGGCAGATAAGGAAGCTATCGCTTTCTCTGATGTTCTAAATGAAAATTTTATTATTTTAGACGAACATTTTGTTCATCTAAAAGCTTTTCAACATTTGAATAATCAATATCATCATGCTGCAACACCATTCTTTCAAACAGATGATATTAATTTGCTTAAGCAACTCCTTCGTAAAAAAATTGGTATCAGTCTTCTTTCTGAAATCGCTATAACAAAGGAAGACAAAGATTTAATTTCTATCCCAATGGTTAAAGAGGAACGCATGTCGCTTTATGTTTCACTACTTACACTTAAGGAAACTAATCTTCATCCTGAGGTAGAAAACTTCTTCCAAGAACTATTAAATTAAAAGCGATAATACTAAGCTAATTAAGATACATCTAACAATAAAAGGAAACTCCCCTCGTACTTAAACGAAGGGAGTTGTTTTACTAATAATTCCAGTTTACCAAGAGATAAATGAGACTCGAGCCAAACATATCCGCCAAGGCATGCATGAGGAAGAATGGAAGCAAGTTTTTGACCTTGTATTTATAAAGGAAATAATAAAGTAGACCAAAGACCACACCGATAACCAGAGCCCATAGCATGCCCTGATAGGTATGGAAGGACACACGGACAATGGTTGAAAAGAGCAAGACCCACCATTTATACTTGTCCTTTACTGAGGTCAAGAGCCCTAAGAAGAAAAATTCCTCGTAGAAACCATTAAGCAGTCCGTAAGCAATGGCCATAGGTGACAAAGCCATAAACTTATCAATAACAGCCATAGGATTAATATAGGCTAAAACTTGAGGACTAAAATAATTATACTGTCCTGACAAGGTGCTAACCATATCGGCAAATAGACCTGAGATAGCGAAAATAAAGGGTACCCAAAAGAGAACAGACCACTTTAGGCGTATAGGTAATTGTTTAAAGTCAAAATGACGTATCCAGAGATATATAATCGCTAAGGTTAGGAGAATAATCTGCAAGGTGAAATTACTTGAATAGCCTGCTCCTTCACTGGCTGTATTTGTTGAAGTCTCACTGATTGCTGTGGAAACGCTTGGAGCCAAACTTGCCAAATATATTTGTGTTGAACGGACAATAAACTGTCCAAACATAATGAGCGTAACAATACCGATATCAAACCACCTCAGATTCTTTAGTGGTTGTTCGGGACGAATTTTCTTGAGTAAAGACATTGGTCTTTCCTTTCTTCTATCCTCTTGATCGAAGACTGGTTTATTCTTTAAGTTTATTATAAGTCATAAACCTTAACATAATACTAAAATTTGCAATAAGATTAGTATTTCATTTAAGGAAAGAAAAAGCAAGGGAAAGCATGTTTCCTTTGCTTCAAACTTGTTATTAATCATTCTTTTTAACAACACTAACTAAGACAAGGAGTTGGAAAATAGCCAAAACAAATAGGACCACAAAGCCATTTCGACTACCTTGAGCCGTTGCTCGTGCAAAGTCAATCTTGTGGTTAGCTTGACTCATAGCAACAATTAGAGATGCTAGTATTGTTCCCACTGCTCCTGCAAATTGTTGGAGCGTGTTAAAGATGGCATTAGCGTCGGCTCGTTGATCAAGCGACAGTTGTTTCTGTCCATTGGTCATGACATTACCAAAGGCAACCCCAAGTCCCGTCATGAAAATCATGTAAAAGGCGAGAATCAAAGTATTTGAAAGGGAGAGGCCAAACAAGCTAAATAGCAACTGAGCAAGAACAATAAGGCTTGCTCCAATCAGAATTGGTTTACGAGCTCCCATCTTATCTAAAATGATACCCGAAAACGGAGCAAATCCTGCACCAATGATAGCTCCTGGGAGGAGCATCAAGGCTGCAAGAGTGGTATTAGAGTGGTTAACCAACTGCACATAGTTTGGCAAGAGGAAACTCATCGCAAGGGAACCCAATTGGAAAGAAAAGAAAGCGATGATATGACCTGTCAGTTTACGATTTTTCAAAATAGAGAGGTTGATGATGGGATTTTCTAATGTTGTAGAACGCCAAATCAAAATGGCAAGACCTAAGATTCCAATCAAAAGCCAACCTAAGACTGAGAAGCTGAAGAAGGCATGTTCAGCAACCCCATGAAGACCTAAAATCAGGCCCAAGAAAAGAAAGATGGTAGCCACTAGACTGAGGATATCTAAAGATTCACGTTTAACCTCACTCTTTTGCTCAATCGAGCGAAGCCCTGCAATCAGTGAAGCCAAGAGAATAGGAAACTGAATGAGGAAGATAGAACGCCAACCAAAATGCGCTGTCAAAAGTCCACCAACAGTTGGTCCAATCGCCGGTGCAACTGCTGTAATCAGTGTCCCAACTCCCATCATGAGACCAATCTTACGACTTGGCACCTGCTCCAAAATGATGTTAAACATGAGAGGTAGAGCAAAACCAACACCCATCCCTTGAACCAATCGTCCCAAAACAACAAAGCTAAAACTAGGCGCTATAAAGTCAATGAGAACACCTAAAATAGACAAAAGGTTTGCGACCAGAAAGATGGTTTTCATCTTAAACGAGCGCTTGAGATAGGCAGATAAGGGCACCACGCAAGCAACGACTAATAGGTAGATGGTTGTAACCCACTGTACTGTTGACGTATTAACCGAAAATGCCTTCATCAATACAGGAAAGGTGATATTCATAGCTGTTTCACCAGCCACTCCACAAAAAGAAAGGATTCCTGTCGCAAAGATGACACACAGGATCTTGGTGGAGATTTTTTCTTCTGACATGAGTATTTGTTCCTCCTAGATAAACTTAAAGATTACGATAGTGTTGTAATATTTTGAGAAAGATTTCTCTCTCTTTAGCTGAAAATTGCTGGGCAAACTCTTCCTCTTCTTTACGAAGATAGGATTGACAGGCAGACGCGATTTTTACCGCCTTATCCGTTAAAACAACCGCTTTTTGCCTAGCGTCTTTCGCTGAGATATGTCGTTCGATAAGGCCTTTTTTCTCCATCCGCTGTAAGAGAACTGTCGTTGTCGAACGCTGAATCTCAAATTCGTGCTCAATGTCACGTTGAAATACCTCATGATTAGCATGATTGGTTATAAAATCGATAATGGCCATCTGATTTCCAGTCAAATCATATTGCCTAGCAAACTGATCAAAGTGGCGCATCATATTGTTATTGGCTTGCTTCAACAAGCGTCCAAAATGGTCCAAAACATGACTCCTTAACTATATTGTTAGCTAACTAGCGATTAACAGTGTAGTAGAATTATTAACTCAAGTCAATAGATTCTTTCAAAAAATAGAAAAACTCAAGAACTTAAATCCTTGAGTTGCTTCATTTAGTCTTTCTTTACAGGAATTTCCTTAATCACACGCGCAGGGTTTCCACCTAGAACCACGTTGTCTCCAAAGGACTTAGTCACAACAGCGCCTGCCCCAGCCACTACATTATCCCCTAGGGTAACGCCAGGAAGGATGGTCACGCCTCCACCAGCCCAGAAGTTATCACCGATAGTAATTGGAGCCCCATATTCAAGGCCTGAATTACGCTCGGTTGGATCAAGAGGATGTAAGGGCGTCAAAAACTGACAATTAGGGCCAATCATGGCATTGTCACCAATCCTGATAGGACAGACGTCTAGCATAGTCAAGTTCCAGTTAGAATAAAAATTTTCACCGATATGGATATTAACACCGTAATCCGTAACGAACTGAGGATTCATGGCAAGATTTTCACCAGTCGAACCAAACCAAGATTTGACAATTTCAGCTCTCTTGAGACGGTCAGGTTCCGCATTAAAGGCCATTTGGTTTTCTCTCGATTTAGCTGCTAGAGCACGTAGCTCAGGATCACTCGGTTTATAAAAGTCACCTGCAATCATTTTTTCATATTCTGTCGGCATGGTATACTCCTTTTATGGTTGTTTTCCTATATTGTAGTATAGAAGTGATGTTACCACAAGCGAACAGATATAAACTAGATAAATATCTCAACTTAAAAAATATTACTAAATATAGATTGTAACCATAGCTCCATTATTTTCATTAGAAAGTTTCAGTTCCCAATCATGAAGTTCTACGACTCTTTTTACAAAAGATAACCCTATTCCAAAATGGTGATTTTGAGAGTCGTTTCCTGACTGATTATCTTGGTAAAAGAGCGATCCTACATTATCAATCATATTAGCTGAGAACCTTGAGCCATCATTCCAAACCGATAAAACAATCTTATTTTGCTCAGATGATAATTTTATAACTATCTTTGGCATCATTGATTGACTATAGGACATTGCATTATTCACTAGATTAGTAATTGCTCTTAAGAATAATACTAAGTCAATATGAATAGTAGTATCAGATGGGGTTTCATTCAATACATTTAAAACACAAGTCCCAGTTGTCAGAGGAGTTAATTCTCTAATCAAACATGACGCAAGCTGCTCCGAAGTAATATGCTCTTTATTGATATTATCTTTATAAAATGTTTTTGAATATTGAATAAATTGATTAAAATAATTATCTAGTTGTTGACTTGAAGATTCGATATCTAATAAGCATTGAGTTAACTCAGGAGACAAATCAAATGTTTGAAGATACTCAGCATTACCTGAAATTATTGTTAGAGGTGTCTTTAAATCATGTGCTGCGGAAGACACTCTGAACATTAGCTCTTGCTTTTGTTTTTTCTCTTTTTCAAGCATCTTTTGAATTTTATCCTGCATCTTCATAATATGTTCTTTTGTCTCAATAAATTCAAATAACCTTAGTGGCTTAGAGTATTTGTTATTGTCTGAATATAAGCTTTGTTCATATACTGTCTTCATCTCTCTCTGAATTTCATATAGAAGTTTTTGTACATTTCTTACAATTATAACAACTAAAATGACACAAAGATAAATCCACGAGCTAACACTAAAAAACATAGTAAAGCTATTCACATTGTTAGCATTAATTCCTTCAACCGCTGTAAATAGGGCAGGAATAATGTAAAAAAAACAAATGCATAACAAAAATTGAAAAATAATTTTCAAATAAGTTGCTCTTATCAACTGCTTTAATGTTATTGATTTTGCCATTTATATCCCCCACCCCAAAGAGTTTTAATTGGATCAATACCATAAGGTTTCAATTTTTGTCGAATCTGATAGATATACTCTGTAATACTTCGGTACTGAACTTCTGAACTTTGAGGGTACAAATATTCATAAAGCTCCTCTACACTAAAGATTTTAGTTTGATAGGTAAACAACAAATATAATAAATTAAATTCCCTTCTCGAAAGAGAAATACTATTACCGTCTACTATTAATTCCTTTCCTACCCTATCAAATTGAAGTAAACCACTAGTCTCAGTATCTCCGACAGAAAGTAGCCTTTTATCTCTTCTAATATGCATTTTGACTCTTGCAACCAACTCCTTCATACCGAATGGTTTGGTAATAAAATCATCTGCACCTATTCCAATAGCTTCAACAATATCTTCTTCAAGGTTTTTAGCAGTTATAAAAATTATGGGTGTTTGAATCTGACTTCTGATCCTACTACAAATATCAATACCACTCACTGGCATCATTATATCCAGTAAAATCAAATCAAATCCTATGAAGTCACAAAGGTTAATATCTTCAACAGAATTTCTAGTTTCAACTACATAGGAGTTTTTCTCCAGAATATTCTTAATCAATCTTAAAATTTTTAAATCATCGTCAATAACTAGAATTTTAGACTTTACCATTTTTTCCCTCGTACGTTTTGAATATATTGTAACATAATTAAAAATCGAAAATACATTTCAAAAATAGCATATAATTGATAATTCAATAAATTGAGTTTCTACCAAATCTCAATAATGCTCATTTTTAAGTAACAGAATATGTGCTCCAAAGTCTTGTATCTATTTTTCAGTCAATCTATCTAAATTCGATGTTGTCTCATCTAAAAAACAATCTTTATTTGGCTTACTTTAAAAATTCCTTTCTAATAAGGCAATAACTCGTAAAGAATAATCCAAGAAGCCAAATTATAAATACAATAAAACGCATTATAGAATAGTTTGTATGTATTAGCTGAAAAACTAAATCATATATTATTACACTTGAAGCTATTGGTAAAACCCTATCTATAAAAGGCAACACGAGTATAGGAAATAATAGCAAAATTGCAAGTGCAATCATTGAATTACCGCATAAAAAGGAAAAAGAGTAACCCGCTAAAAAGTATACAACTGAACCAAACAAGTAATAATAAAAATTTACTTCACTATGAATACCCTGACTAAACATCATTACTATTAAACCTGCTAATACTGACTGTGTTAAACATTCTAGTAGATCTATTAATAATATGTATAATGCTGCCTTCACCCTACTTCCGTTGTTCAGGTAAACTTGCTTATAACTTTGTGTCCTCAATTCTACACTTGCATTTAAAACTCCATTCCCTAAAAAAGAGAACGATATTATAGTTAATAAAACAGAACTGTTAAAAGTGAGAGAATCTCCATTAACTTCGAATTTTAGATATCTTAATAAACTTATTATAATAACAAATACTAACTGAAATAATAAATAAACCTGTATAGGTAATAAACTATATTTTTTATAAAATAAGCTATGCAATTGGCTTTTCATTCTTCTTCCCCCATTTTATTTTTTCTAAATAAAATAAACAAATCATAGTAAGGAAAGTTTCAAATAATAGAAGAATCGCTCCATATAATTGAGTTGTCTGACCGGCTTCGATCCTACCAAAAGCAAAAGACTTAGCTCCAATTAAAGGTAATAAATTATCTAAAATAGGAGAAATTGCCTTAAGTATGCCTGATAAAGAAAAAACTAACAATAAAACTATCACAATCAAAGAAGGAATTGATCTTTTTGTTATTTTTACAAGTAATAGAGAGAGTAAATTAAGTGTAATTGTAAAAGCTCCTATTCTAGTGAAAACATCAAGCATTAAGCCTATAGACAGAATACTTTGTAACTTACTAACTAACATGAATTTAAGAAGTAATGCATTTAATAAAAACAACGTAAAGGTCGTCATTATTGAAATAACAATTATACTAAATATCTGTGAAAACAACCTTATTTTCCAGTTAGCACAAATTAGTGATGAAAACTCATCCTCACCAAATTGATAATCAGTTGCTAGAATTAATGCTGACAATATAGGCAAAAATAACACGGTTGCTTGATAAGGAGATGATAAAATAGCATCTCTCACCGTTCTATAAGGAGTCTCAATTACATTTTGATCAATATTTACTGAGTTGGCAGCACCAGTGTGTAGTGCATTAATGACTTGAATGTTTTGATAGGTAAAAAACAAACTAACTACAACTAAGATAAAAAATCCCATTTTAAATAAAGTTAGATGACTATATTTATATAAATACCCCTTAATAACTTGACTTAACATTTTATACTACTCCTTTCATGTACAGAGCTAAAATAGGCGTTTTCAAAACTATCATATTGCTTCAATACTTGCTCACGCTTGTCGTTTAGAACAACATGACCATTTGAAATACCTACAACTCTATCTACGGTTAATTCAAGTTCGCTCATATAATGGCTAGTTAATAGTACTGTTTTTCCTTGTTTCACAAAATCTTTGAGAAACTCTCTTAACCAACGGATTCCCTCTGGGTCCAACCCATTAATAGGTTCGTCTAAAATCAAAATATCTGGGTCTGCAAGTATTGCTGTTGCCAAGCCTAATCTTTGCTTCATTCCTAAAGAATAATCTTTGATTTTCTTCTTACCAACATTTTTTAATCCAACAATTTCTAAACATTCAGTACAACGTTGCTTACTTAGTCCACAAGAAAGTGCAATCCATCTTAATTGCTCATAACCAGTTCTACTTGGATAAGGTTGATAACTATCTAAAAAAGTTCCTACTATTGAGATTGGCTCAGCTCCTAACTCACTATATGTTGTTCCTAAAATAGTTGCCTTTCCACTATCAGCTGACTCCAACCCTAATAGTATTTTTATTAGGGTTGATTTCCCAGAACCATTAGGTCCAATCAAACCAGTAATTTCACCTTTATTAGCTTGAAAAGTTATATTTGATAATACAACTTTGTCATCGTATGTTTTATTTAAATTAGTAATATTAATCATTTCGCTTTCCTTTGACGAATAGAACCTTTTGAAATTTCATAAATTAATGCTTTCACCAATAGGCTTATTATCAAACTCCACCCATGCATATGCATTAAAAGGGGAAGTTTTAAAATCTGAAACCCAATCTGGAGAATGTCTTGTTATAGTGAAGGTACCTTTCACTATAATTGTAGTTTATCAATATCTTTTCGGAAAAAAATCAGAGTTAATAGTTTTACATATTTTTAATAAAAAAATGTTCTGAGATAGTCTTTAAACATCTTATTTTAGATAAGAAACAATCCACAAAAAAATCCCAAGTGCCATAAGCAACTTGAGATTTTCTTTCTGTCTGGGCATGCCTGAGTCATTCAGGTCTTTTGATTATTTTTCTTTTTGATCTTTGTGATCTTTTTTATTTTTCTTCTTACGTCCGTTGCGACCAAGTCCTAGACCTGTTACCGATACGGTGAAGCCTGCGATATTGATGGTTTCTTCAATCTTACCTTTGTTTGCTTCTTCCTCATTTGAGAGATTAATTGGCATCTTGTGTTTAGAGCCTTTACCCTCAGCTTGACCAGAAACAGGTGCTTCAAAGTCGTCGCCTGGTCCATAAGTTACTGGTCCCTCATGAGATTCCACTTGTTCTTCAACTTGGTCGAGAACTTCTAGGTCTTGAACCTCTTCAACAACGATATCGTCTGCCTTGTTTTCTTTAGGTTTACCATTGATATCACCTGTAAGCGGGATATAAACAACGGTTTCTTCAAGGTTTCGTTGACCTACTGTCTTACCTTCAACCTTGTCCTTATCAGCGCTATAGCCTTCTACTTCAGGGGTGATAACTGTTTCAAACTGACCTTTATTTGAAGTCCAGTAGCTTGAACCAAGCTCTTCACCTGTAACCTTATCAATAGTCAAGCTACGAGTCCATTGAGCGGTTTGGATGTTATTAGCAGGAAGTTCTGCTTGTCCATCGCTAGATGTGTAGAGAACTGTGAAGGTTACATCTTTGATATAGCTTTCACGTTCTGGCCATTTAGCACCATCAGGATTTGCTGGGTTGATTGGTGTACCAGCTTCTTGGATGTTATCTGGACCTACTTGAACAGTACCATGACGAAGGGTAACCATGAAGTTTTGGTCAACATGTGAATCACCATCAAAGATAACACCGTTTGTGAAACCATCCGCAAGGAGGGTATAACCACGATCACTGTAGTACTTGATGCGCTCGATTGTTGAGTAATCGATAACCTCGCCTGATTTACCAAGCAAGTCAACCACTTCAAGTTTCTTACGAGTTGTGCCATCAACATAAGTAACTGTAGCTTTCTGAGCATCCTTAAGGTAAGTTACTACTTCCATGATTTCAGGTGTTTCTACAGAAACATCTGTCATTTCAGCTACTTCCATACGGTCTGGTGTAAATCCAACAACCTCTGGAGAAGGAACAGCTGAGAAGCCAGCTTGAGTACTTGACCATGCTTCATAATTGATAGCGCCTGTCACAAGGTTAACGTTAGCCAAACGTTTGAAATCAAGAACTTCAACGTAGTCGTCGCTAGCCAAGCCACCTTCTTCGAAGACATACTGGATGGTACGTGTCACATCGGCACGGTTTTCAAGCATCTCTACGCTATTTGGCCAAACTGGACTATTAACATCGTTTGGATCTACGACTTCACCTGCAACTGGTGCTGGCATATCTGGATCAATAAGAACCAAACGTTCACGAAGAACAACTTCGAAAACTTGATCAAAGTCAGAATCACCATTGTAAGTGTGGTCAAAGGCTTCTGCATAACCATCGTTGACAAGTTCATAACCTTGTTTGAGCAAGTTTGCAATTTGTTCATCAGTAGAGTAGTCAATCTTTTCACCTGAGCTTCCGACGACGACATCACGAGTCAATTCAGACTTATCAAGCTCATTCATGTAAAGGATAATAGCTTTTTGCTCATCCTTAGCATAAACCACATTGGTATCTTGACCTGGGTGTTCTGGAGTAATAAAGGCCTTTTCAGAAATGTAACCAAGAACATCTGGAACGACTGTTTCCATAGCCATGGTTGGATCTTCAGGATCGTTGTTGTAGCTTGGAGTAGGTGCATTTTCAATAGGTGTACCATACTCATCTACTGGAATAATCTTACCAAGCTCTGTGTAAGTAACTGTATCTTCCACTTCTGGAAGGTCAGGGCGAACTTCAAGTCCACCAGCTTGACGTTTATCCGCATAGAAGCCATCTACAACTGGAACTTCTACAACATCATAAGTGAAGCTGTCTTGATCCCAAGTGCTTGTTTGTTCCACTTGGTTAAATTTACCGTGGAAGCTGAAGCTATCTTGAATGTTGATAACTGGATCTTTGTAGCCTGCACCTTGGAAGGTAACCGTTTGTTTCGTATCTTGCGTGATATCATCCAAGATTGGCTCGTAAACCAAGGTTTGGTCCATGCTGAGGTCAATTGGCAATACCAATTCACTTTCAGCTTGGTAGCCAGCAACTTGTGGTGCTGGTGTCTCAATAACTTGCGTAGCATCTTGAGGATCATTAGCATAATGAACTGGCTCTGCATTCGCGATAGGATTACCAAAGCTATCAACAGGGATAATCTTACCAAGCTCTTTATAGGCAACACTGTCTGTTGCTTCTGGTTTATCAGGTGTAACAACCTGCATACCAGCAACTGCCTTGTCCGCAAAGTAACCTTCGATAACTGGAACATTGACCTTAGCGAAAGTATAGCTGTCTTGATCCCATGTGTAAGTGTCTTCTGCTTGGTTGTACTTACCAGTGAAGCTGAAGTCAGACTGAATATTAACAGACGGTGTTGCTTCGCCAGCACCTTTGAAGAAGACAGTTTGTAAGGTTGGTTGCGTGACATCCTCTAGAATTGGAGCATATTCGACAAGAATATCGTCTGTCAAGCTCTCAGGCATGACACTTTGTTGCATTGGACGGTAACCCGGAATGTGAGGAACAAGAGTCTCACTAACCTTTGTTGGGTTATTGGCATCATTGTTAAAGGTTGGCGTAGGCACGTTTGGAATCAAGCGTCCATTCGCATCAATAGGAATGATCTTACCAAGTGGAACGTAGGTAACGGTTTCTTCTATATTATCCTCAGTAACATCTCTACCCTTAACTTCTACTCTATCCGCAAAATAGCCTAAAACAACTGGTGCATAGATATCATAATACTTGGTTTTGTTTGGAGACCACTCTGTCTCATCAACAAGCTCACCTGTAACTTTGTCGAAGGTAAGAGTACGCACCCAATAAGCCTTTTGCACATCAGCATCTGGCAAATCAGCATTGCCATCTGTACTTCTGTAAAAGACTGTGAAGCTTACTTCTTTTTCGTAAGCATACTTAGATGGCCATTTAGGTCCATCTGGATTATTAGGATTGATTGGAGTATCTGGGACTTGCTCATTGTCAGGTCCCACCTTGGCAACATCGTGTTGCAAGAGGACGAACCACTCTTGATCATCAATATCTTTATCATCAAAAATGGCATCCTTAGGGAATTCATCCTGAATCAAGTCATATCCCATGTCCTTGAAAGTCTTGATACGTGTTGCTGTCCCGTATTCAATCGCTTCACCCAATTCACCGGTCAACTGGTCACTAACCAAGTAAGCACCGGTAGTTTCATCAATATAAGTGATGCTGGCTTTCTTGAAAATTTTACGATACACAACCGGAGTGTCCGCCCCTGGTTTGTTCGGTACTACACTTTTAATATCTGTCATATAATCTTGAACAGCTGGTGTTGCTGTCTCACCCGCCTTTCGTGGATCTTTTTTGTTATTGTTATACTGCTTAGTCAAAGCACCTGGAATATATTCCCCATCTTCTGTCACAGGGATAATGCGTCCCAATTTCCTATAGGTCACATGTTCCGTTACCGTTGGCACATAAGGCGTGACAACGTTAAAACCCGCTTCCTTTTGGTCAGCGAAATAGCCCTGGACAACTGGTACCGATATCTTAGGATAGGTATAACTGTCCTTGTCCCATTCGATTAAACCAGTCTTCCTATCCCTAGTCCCTGTGAAGACATGGTTTTCCATGACTTCAGGATCTGGAGTTTGCGAATCCGCTCCTTGAAAGATAATCTCCTGCTTGGATGGAATCCTCACGGTTTCCGATTGAGCATGATTATCAAAGAGAACTTCGTCAGCTCTGGCAAAATCTAATGGAGAGGGGGCACCGTGGTCAGAGCGACTTTTCGGGTTAGTCAATAATTTAGAAAGATCTATAGTATCAACTAAATCAGAGTGCGCTGATTTATGTGCAATATGCTCTTCGGCAGTTCTTGCTGCTGCTTCAGTCGCATCTTCCCTATAGGCTCTCAAAAATACTCCCCCTTTCTTCTTTTTATGAGAAATAAAATCCTTTACTTGCTAAGTTCTCATGGAAATCTTTTCTATTAAGATTTCATTTTCCCTCAGAGAAGCTAACAAGTTCTTATCAAAGATTAAAATTTTTGATATCTCTTATATATACTATAATACGAGAATCGAATTTTTACAAGTAAGGTGTAAGAACTTTAATCATTTTAACCCCTAAGTGAAAAAATAGTGTTTTAATGTGCAATATCTATCAAGTAGTTTACGAAAGTGATATCAAAATGAGATTACCCCTATAACTTAAATGACGAGTCTTTAATGGTGTTTTCTCTCCCTAGAGACACTCTTACAAGAAATACACTTAAAACGATCACAACTACTTCTCATCTTTGAAAGTCTAGAGCCTTACCTTAGTTGTAAGGGAACAACCTAAGAGAATGACACAGACAAGGTCCGTGCCTAGTCCTCGACTATGGAATACCAATAAATAACTGGCATTACTCCTAGTATAGATTGACTTTGACGCTTCGTCAATAGATTGGAACCATTTAATGAAAATCCCTAAATTCAAAGTTTTCTCGTATTAAATTATGTATTAATAATAGTTATTTGGATTAGGCTATTTTGATGTCATCCTGGGCACCAAATAGTCAGAGGTATTTTCACAACTAACTCAAGAAACGGGTTAAATTGACTATTCACAGTCCACATCTAAGTCTTTACGGAAACCCAGTTACGCCATAAAAACCGAGACTGTTGTCTCGGTTCATACAGTTTGGAAACGATTAGATTTGACCTCGGCCTTCACCGTCAAAGTAAACCCACCATTCTGGACTTACTTCAACCCAACGGTTAACTGCCATTTCACCTGAATTTGGATCAAAGTAACGAACAACACCGTTTACGCGAACCAAATGACCTTTGATTTGTTTACCATTGTTATCAAAGAGGAGATTTTGACCATTGATATTAACCATGCCTTTGACAGCATTACCATTACCATCAAAGTAATACCAGCTACCATCAATTTCGTGAAATTGATTGCGGTAGAGCTCACCTGAGTTTACATCATAATAACGAAGGTTACCATCTACGTTTGCCAAAGCACCTTTGACCTGACGGCCATTTTGATCAAAGTAGAGGTTTTGACCATTGATGTTTTGTGAACCTTTTACGGCTGCTCCATCATTATTGAAGTAAGCCCAAACACCCGGTTCAATTTCAGCAAAACGGTTGCGAGCCATTTCGCCTGAGTTAGCATCATAGTAACGGATAGTGCCATTCTCATTAACGGTACGACCTTTAACTTGGACACCATTGTTGTCGAAGAAGAGTTCTTGACCATTAATGTTTTTGTGACCTGTTACACGTTTACCATTACCATCATAGTAAGCCCAAACGTTATTACCAATTTGAACGAATTGGTTACGTCCTGATGCATTATTATTGTTGTCTGGTTTTGGATCTTGTTTGCCGTTTGCGTTCAAGACACCGTTTTGGTCATAGTAGAACACTTGACCTCTGCGGTTTTGACGATAACCATCACGCAACTGCACACCATTAGCGAGGAAGAAGTATTGTTTACCATCGATAGTCTTTTCACCGATTGCCATGCGACCTGAGTTATCAAAGTAGTAAACATTTCCGTCGTTATCTTTGATGAAGGCATTCTTAGCACGTTTGCCATCGTTATAACGATAGTAAACACTGCCCCAGCTCTTCTCGAACTTACCACTACCATCACCGTTTTGGTTGTCGTTGTTAGTTGATTGGTTGCTTCCGACTACTTTTGGAAGGCTAACTTTACCACCATTTGTACCATAGTAACCACTTAGACCATTCTTAAGCACGTACTCTGAACCACGGTCAAGAATGTTAGTACCATTCATGTACTTCGCAGACCACTGTGTAATTTTCTCGTCAGTAGTCATACGTTTACCAGTAGAGATTTGAACACGGTCAAAGATTTGTGGGTAAAGACGTTTCAATTCATCAAGGAAGGCACCACCATATTTACCTTGGTAGTCGTTACCAAAAGTACGTGTCTTAGCAGCATAGAGGCTATGATTGATGATTGCGCCGTCTTTAGTTTCACCATAGTTATTAACACGAGTTGCAGTGACCACTTCATCACCCGGAAGGTTGTAGATTTGGTCTGGAACCCAGTCAGCAATCGCTGAGATACCTACAGCGTGGAGCGATTTAAGAGCTGCTTTCAAGTCAGCCAATGAACCGTACTTGTTGTCCTTACTCATACCAATATCATAACGGTCTGTAAAGGCATAACCATTTTGGATGACTGAGTCAAGGAAGCTACCGTCATCACTTGAAACGTATTGTGGGGCAAATTCGAATGATGTGATCCCCCATGATTTGAAGAGGTTTGCATTTTCAGCAATCTTCTTGTTAGTGTATTGTGATGAGTCTTGGACGAAGTCTTGGAAGTTAGAGAAACCTTCGTAGATAACTTGTGAATCAAGGGCAGCATTTGATTCGTAAACCAAACCACTGCTGTTCTTTTCTTTACTTGGTGCCACACGCACGTCTTGAGTTTCAGAAGCACCTACTGGTACCCAAACCGCAAGGTAACCATCAACTTGAGGGTTACGAATACCACGGATTTCGCTTGCATTAAATGTCAAATTACCGTTACCATCAGTGTATTTGACAATACCGTTAGCATCGCTGTCATTCAAGTAAGTAGCCACACCATCCTTTGTTGTCAAAAGCAATGGGCGATAAGCTTGGTTACGGTGAGCCGCACCCATGTTAATAGTCAAGTTACTTGTCAAACGAAGGGCTGGTTGGTTTGAAACGATAACTGCCATACCTTGGTTACGTGTTTCTGCTGTACCAGCATCAGAAGCACTGTTAGCCCCTGTACCATAACGTACAGAAGTCAAGACACCTGCAGCATCCCAACCATTAGTATTACCATAACCGATGTAGTTAACCTTCATATCTTGACCACCAGCTGCATAGCGGATACGGCCTTTCAAGAGGGTTTCAATAGCATCGTAATATGGTGATTTTTGAGCCATATATTGACCATCATCTGTGTACATGTCTCCATAGTAAACACGTGGCACAGTGTCCTTATGCGTAAGCATCAAGGCATATGCTGATGGGATATTATATTGTGTGTACTGCTTGTTAGCACTACGCATGTCTCTGTTGTAGATTTCAAAGGCTTTCTTCATTTCATCAAGAGTGAAGGTATTCCCTGTTGATTGAGGGTTGATTTCATTTTTGATGATTTGACCAATGATTGATTGTACCTCAGAGTCGTGAGCACGCACAAAGGCGTAGTTAGCCATACGTTTAGAGTTTTTACCACTTTCAGAACGGTCATTCATACTATTTGAAATGAGTGGTTCAACTCCTGAACGGTTACCGATTGGACGCAAGAGTGAATATACCAATGCCAAGTGCATAGGGTCATCCATTGGCAATTGAGCACCTTTAGTGTCTTCATTGTAGTATGGGTCATTGTGAGACCATGCTTCCAAGATAGACATGTGTTTAATGGCTTGATCTTGACTTTGATCAGCACCATATTTAGCTTTGAAGTAATCTGAAGCAATTTGGAGAAGGTCGGCATTGACATTATCCACGGCATCGACACGAACACCATCGAAGTTTTCATCTTCAGAACCACCAGTGATAGTACCGATGTTCATGATGTAGTGGAGCCAGTTCAACTGCTCAGCTTGAACCGCAGGGTTTGAGTTATCGATATCATTAGCCAACAAGAACTCGAAACCACCGTTGCTTGTATCCTTAGTATACTTAGGATTGCGTTTACCTGTTTGGCTAGTTGGTGTGCGGTTCAAGAGACGATAGTCAGAGTTAGCATGACTTGTACGACTATCGTTGTTATAGAGAAGGGCACCACCTTGCAAGTGATCGCTGTTATCAAGATTTTCAGAAGTTGAATTCCAACCTGGTTGGGTCTTCACGAAATTTTTGATAGTTGTACGCAACCAGTCAGTGTTGCCTTCACGCGCAATACGTTCCTCAATACGCTTTTGAACTTCAAGCGCTGCTTGGTCCATTTGAGTTTGTGAACTGTATGATGTGTAGGTTTGATTCGTACCAAGACCTTGCTCCTTCATGTAGTTAAGGTAGCTTGCTTGGACAGCCTTGCTTGGCCACCAAACCGTAAGCAATGGACGTTTGTCATTTTCACTTGAGGCAGTCCACTCTTTACCGTCTTTCAAGATTTCTTTTGGACGGTACCATGTGTTGGCAGTGAAGTAACCGTCAACAAGTTCGATATCTTTATTAGTTGTACCATAAAAGGCATTTTTATCACCATTTACAGTAACGTTTGTGTTTGTGCTGTCAGCTGATGAACCTGTTCCGCCGTTCTTGTCGAAACGGTAATCTTTTTGGTTAGACAATTCACCGGTCTCAGCGTTGAAGTATTGGCTTCCGCCGTTACGTTCAAGGACATAGTTCTTACGAATAGTACCGTCATCTTCAACATAGTATTGTTTTCCATCAATTGTTTTGATGTGGCTTGGACCATCAGTTACAACATTGTTAGTTGCTGGAAGGTCGTTATTTACTACTGTGACCGTATTGTTAGCATTGTTATTATTACCAGCAACTGGTGTGGCACGACGGCCTCCTGTAGGACCACGGCGGGCACCAGTCGCACGACGTTCACGTGTCGCTGCACGGTCTGTAACTGTTGTTGTATCAGTTGTAGTATTGTTATTTGTTGTGTCAACAGCTGTATCGTTGGCTGCTGTTGTATCTGTTGTAGTTGCCGCACGATCAGAGACGACTGTCGCTGCCGTATCAACAGCATTCGCTGCAACTGTAGTTGTTGTATCAGTTGTCAAATCGAAAGTTGCTGTTGGAGCTACTTGGTCAGTTGCGGCATTGTTTGTCGTTGCAACTGCTGTAGTTGGATCCTGAGCAGCCGTTGTATCGTTAGATACAGTACCCGTATCAACAGTAATATCGGGGATGGCTACAGTAGCATCCGTGTGTTCGTCGGCCTGAACGACACTGTCGTTAGTCCCTAAAGAAACCGCTGAGACCGCACCGAGAGACAAACCTGTCACTGCGATGGTTACCCATTGTTTCTTAACTTTGTGCATTTTATAATGTACTTTTTTGTCCATAATAAAAAGACTCCTTTTTCCCATTTATAGCTTCATTCTAAATCATTGAAAGCTTTTTTTCAATAAGATTCGATAAATTTTCATAATTTTTAGAAAAGTCCTTTTATTGTTTTAATGACATTAGTTTTAAATGAGTCTTTAGCATTATAAACATGCTCATTTTAGTGTTGTTGAGAAAAAGATAATTGATAATCTATAGCTATTTAGAATGATTATTGATAAGGTGCTTCTTTTAATGGGATTACAAGGAAATCTAATGAAAATTCACAAAATCCTTAAGACTTCTTCTCTTGAGTCATCTAAGATTTACATCCTAACTAAATCATTAGGTTTGTAAAGATGATGGTTTTTTAGGAGAGCTTCTCATACTGAAAATAAATTCTAACTATCTAAGCGACTCATTACTTACCGAGGTGTAAGGGCTTTAAATTGGGGCACTATAGTGCCAGTAAGAAAGCAGAACATCGAGCAACAAGCCATCACATAAAAATGTCTCAAAAGCCTATCAATCTTGCTGAAACTAAGGAAAAAAGGAGTATAATAAAGGTGAAAGAATTAACCTATTTAGACACAAATAGAGGGGTAGGTGAGAAAGATGTCAGTACAACATACAAACTTCAACACAAGCCAAGATAAGGGTAAGACTGGTCAAGAGGTCATTAAGCCGGACCTCATTAAGAATAATTCTCCAGACAACAGAGTTGCTTCTATTCTCCTGTCAATTGCCTTTTATTTAGCCATAGTCTATCTTGTCTTATTCTTGCTCTTCGGTCTGTCAAATCCTTGGGGAATGCTTATAATAATTTTCCTAGCACCTAGTTTGATTAGTTTTATCATTGCAACTATTTTAACAGGTATTGGTCGTAAAAAAGGTAATAAAAACTTCTTATACACAAGCATCATTTTTTATATAGCTTCTGTCCTTTTGGCTTATGACTGAACTGCACCCCAAAAGTTAGACAGAAAAAATCTAATTTTTGAGGTGTTTTTATTATGAAATTAACTTATGAGGACAAGATTCAGATATATGAACTGAGAAAACAAGGGAGAAGCTTCAAAGAGCTTTCCAAAAGATTTGGTGTGGATGTTTCTGGACTAAAATATATGGTGAGGTTGATTGAACGTTACGGAATAGAAATCGTCAAAAAAGGGAAGAATCGTTACTATTCTCCCGAATTAAAGGAAGAAATAATTAATAAAGTGTTGCTTGAAGGTCGTTCACGAAAAAGTGTATCTTTAGATTATGCTCTACCCAATCCTTCTCTGTTGAAAAATTGGATAGCACAATACAAGAAAAATGGGTATACTATTGTTGAAAAAACAAGAGAGAGAGTACCTAAAATGGGACGTAAACGTAAGAAAACTTGGGAAGAAATGACAGAACTAGAACGACTCCAAGAGGAGAATGAACGCTTACGTACCGAGGTGGCTTACCTAAAAAAGTTAAAAGAACTAGAAGACAGGGACGAAGCCTTACAGCGAGAAAGGCAGAGACAATTAGAGAAATGGTCACAGGAGGATTTCGACTAGATTTACTTCTTGAAACGGCTGGTTTAGCTCGCTCAACTTACTACTATCAGTTGAAACAACTAGATGGATTTGACAAAGATAAAGTGCTTAAAGCTGAAATTCAATCAATTTATTGTGAGCATAAAGGAAATTACGGCTATCGTCGAATGACTCTTGAATTGAGAAATCGTGGCTTCATGGTAAATCATAAGAAAGTGCAACGTCTGATGAAGGTTCTTGGTTTAAGTGCTCGAATTCGTCGTAAACGTAAGTATTCTTCATATCAAGGAGAGGTTGGTAAGAAAGCAGAGAATCTCATTCAACGCCAGTTTGAAGCATTAAAACCAATGGAAAAGTGCTACACAGATGTGACAGAGTTTGCCATTCCAGCAAGCAGCCAAAAACTCTATTTATCACCAGTTTTAGATGGTTTTAACAGCGAAATTATCGCCTACAATCTTTCTACTTCGCCCAACTTAGCACAAGTAAAAATGATGTTGGAACAAGCCTTCACAGAGAAGTGCTATGAGAAAACTATTCTACACAGTGATCAGGGATGGCAATATCAACATGATTTCTATCATCATTTTTTAGAGGAGAAAGGAATCCAAGCCTCCATGTCACGTAAAGGCAATAGTCCAGACAACGGCATGATGGAATCCTTCTTTAGCATTCTTAAGTCTGAGATGTTTTATGGTTATGAGAAGACGTTTAAGTCAATTGAGCATTTGGAACAAGCTATTGTAGACTATATTAATTATTACAATAACAAACGCATTAAGATAAAACTAAAAGGACTTAGTCCTGTGCAATACAGAACTAAATCCTTTGCTTAAATTATTTGTCTAACTTTTTGGGGTCAGTACAGACCCTGACTGGGGAGTTTTTCGATTTATACCGATTCTGTTAACTATTCTCGTAACTGTGGGAACAGTGATGTATAAACAAGATAATGAGAAAACCAACAAATAGGAGTCCATGTTTAAGTGGTCTCCTATTTTTATGTAGTCGTTAGTATTTCAAAAGGTTTGTTCCATTTTGAAACTATCACAACATCTCCAAATCAAAAAACACCTTCTAGCTAGAATGGTTAGCTAACATGAAGGTGTTTTTTTGCGCTTATCTGAACATTGCAAAGACTATTACAATTCTGAAATACGAATAATCTTCGACCTATTCTTCATCTTTCTTACGTTTAGCAAGAAAGGCGAGACCTGTTGCAGTTGCCAAA
>NZ_LSIZ01000099.1:0-2318 GCF_001556505.1 Streptococcus sp. CCH8-H5
AAGTCATAGATACGGCAGTGTGCCAGTTCCAGTGGTTCCAGGCTACATCGCAGATGTAGGACACGCGGGCTCTCTTCAAGTAACACCAGAAGCTCCTAACGCTGAGGAATTAGTTACGTATAAACCGTTAGGAAAGATTATTGCAGTTGATACTGATGGCAAAGAAATTCAAGGTGTACCAACAATTCAATATCAGAATGATCCCGAAAATCCAACCAAGGCGGGCAAAACCTTATCTCCACTTATCTCAGGGTATGAGACTGATGTTCTCAGTATAACCCCAAGTAAGCCAGAAGAAGATACCCCAGTTGTTTATCGTAAGGCTATTCAAGAAGCGACTATCACTTATATTGACCAAACGACTGGTATAAGTCTTGAGAGTGATCGTGTCACAGGTAAGTCAGGTGAAATTATTGAATATACTACAGCCGACAAGATTGCATTTTATGAAAGTCGTGGTTATGAATTGTTAACTGATGAGTTACCAAAACAAGCACACTACGATACTGATACGTCTGTTGTCCAAGTATGGAGAGTTACTTTGAAACATAGGACTGTAATAGTAGGTTCTAGGAATCCTCATGATGGTGATGTCATCAACCCGGATGATCCACTAAGTCCAAAATATCCAAGTAAATATCAGTGGCAGAAAGATGTTGCTGCGACCGTTCATTATGTTGTGTCAGATGGAAATGCTAAGGCACCAAGCGACAAGGTTCAAGTTGCACAATGGACACGCACCGTTACATATGATATGGTGACTGGTCAGGAACTTTCGTCAACAGTATGGAAAGCTAATAAAGCAACCTATGATGCAGTTGTGACAGAAGTTTTAGAGGGCTATTATGCTGATAAAGCAAGTGTGTCAACTAAGAAAGTTATTCAAGAAAACCTTGAGGAAACGGTAATCTACAAACCGCTCGGAAGCTTACTACTCAAATCAAAAGATTTGAACTTTCCAGAAGTTTCATCTGTAAAATATCCTAATAATCTAACAGACCCAACCAAATCAGGTCTACCAGTTGTTCCGGATATTCCAGGTTATAAACCTTACCTTCAGGACCCTAAGTATCCTAGTAAGTTTGGAAAAGCTATCCAGCCAGGTAGCACCATTATTCCTGAAAATTCTGGAGAGGATACCCTTATATACTATATAGCGATAAATCAAGATAAACCAAAATCTCCTTTAAATCAAACGAGTAAGCCAAGCAAGAGTCAGCAACCAGAACATCCTTCTATTGAAAAGAAACCAGAGGTATCTTCGCAACCGGAAGAAGTAAAACAAGTAAATGAAGCTTCGAGAATCGTTGTTAAGACAGCTTCACAGGCTGCTACTACAAAAGTAGCTTTATATAAAAAACAAGTAGTTCTTCCCCAAACTGGTGAAGAAACAGAGCAAACAGTCGAAGTAGCAGGCTTTTCTGCTCTGATTGTGGCTCTTGGTCTGGGAATTCAAGGCTATCGTCGTAAAAAAGAAGATTAATCTAATTGAGACGGACAAATCTCTTATTAGTTTTAAATAAAGTAAACCAGCAGTTCAATTTGAGTTGCTGGTTTCTTTTTTGGGGAGAATGTTTGAGTTTAATATGTTACTCTTAAGTAATTATATGAGAATCGTTTGAATAGTTGTTATGATTCGTCAATACTGTAATAGTAGGATAAAGTGAAGTTAATGCTCTGAAATAGCGTACAAATATGTGCGATAATAATTGTATTATTAGAGAATGTTCGTTTTTTTAATGTCATAGAGAAGTTCAGAAAAAGATTTGGAATAGCGTTTTAATTAGAAAATAAAACGATAAAATAATTATTTTTATATTGAGTGAAGTGTTAATAAATATTGTTATATAAGGTGTTTTGTTGTTTTTGGGTTGATATTGCTAATCTTTTTGTAGTTGAATAATCAGAAAGTTGAAAAATAAAATTAAAAAATTTTGACAAAAATCTTGACCGCTAATTGTCAGAATGTTAGAATATAGTATACTCACTTTTATAATTGGATTAATTTTATAAGTGTGTACCTATAACTAACTAACTTTTTAGAGGAGGTCTTTTAATGAAAGACATTTTCAATAGACGCCAGCGCTTTTCATTGCGTAAATACTCGTTTGGTGTCGCTTCAGTCTTACTAGGGACAGCGCTCTTTGCTGCTCGTATTGCTCAGGCTGATGAAGTAACATCCCCAGAACCTTCATCTTCAACACCAAGCTCTACGGTAGCAGGTGAGAGCTCTGCCGATTTAGTTGAAACGCCTACAGCATCAACAGCTCAAGCAGATCCTACTGCAGCTGTATCTTCAACTGAGGCAACTGCGTCAA